>WTFW01000014.1 GCA_011523785.1 Chloroflexota bacterium
CTGGTAGAGCTGGGCCAGGCCGAAGCGCCAGGCGTCGTTGACGATGATGGTGTTGACGTTGGGGATGTCCAGGCCGTTCTCGATGATGGCGGTGGAGAGCAGGACCTGGGCGTCGCCACGAGCGAAGCGGTACATGACCTCCTCGAGGTCACGCGGCGGCATCTGGCCGTGGCCGACCACGATGTCGATGTCGGGCAGGAGGTTGCGGAGTCGCTCCTCCCAGGTGCCGATGGTCTGGATGCGGTTGTGGAGGAAGTAGACCTGCCCGCCGCGAGCCAGTTCGGACCGGATGGCGTCTGCGGCAATGGCGTCGCTGTATCCGGCCACGTAGGTCTTGACGGCAAGGCGGCGTTCGGGCGGCGACTCGATCACGCTGATTTCCCGGAGGCCGCTGAGCGCCATGTGCATGGTGCGGGGGATTGGTGTGGCCGTAAGCGTGAGGACGTCCACATCGCGGCGGAGGTCCTTGAGTCGTTCTTTCTGCTTGACGCCGAAGCGCTGTTCCTCATCCACAACGACGAGACCGAGGTCAGCGAATTTGACGTCCTTCTGGAGCAGGCGGTGGGTCCCGACCACGATGTTCACATCGCCCGAGGCCAGCCCGGCCAGCACCTCGGCCTGCTCCGGGCGGGACCGAAAGCGACTCAGCAACTCGACTTTGAGCGGGTAGTCACGCATGCGAAACGCGAACGTGTCGTAGTGCTGCTGCGCCAATACGGTGGTGGGCACGAGGACTGCGACCTGCTTGTTCGACATGGCCGCCTTGAACACGGCACGCAGGGCGACTTCGGTCTTGCCGTAGCCGACATCGCCGGCAACGAGCCGGTCCATGGGTCGCGCGCGCTCCATGTCGGCCTTGGCGTCGTTGATGGCCTCGAGCTGATCGGGGGTTTCAATGAACGGGAATTTTTCGTCAAATTCGTGTTGCCAGGGCGAGTCCTCGGGAAAGGCGTAGCCCTTGGCCAGCTCGCGGGCGGCGTAGATGTCCAGGAGCTCGGCGGCGATTTCTTCGGCGGATTGCTGGGCCTTCTTCTTGGCTCGCGTCCAGTCGGCGGTGCCCAGGCGGCTGAGCCTCGGAGCGCGCTCGCTCATGCCCACGTACTTCTGTACGCGGCCGATCTGATCAACCGGGACGTAGAGGCGGTCTTCGCCCGCGTAGCTGACCGACAGGTATTCGCGTTCGCCGGAGCCCTCGGACATCTGAACGATGCCCTCGAACTGGCCGACGCCGTGCTCCACGTGGACGATGTAGTCGCCCCTCTCGAGGTCGGCCAGAAACGATCGGTCCACGCCGCGGGCGCCGCGCCGAATGCGGCGAATGCGCTTACGTCCGAATAGTTCGGCGTCGCTGACGAGCACCAGGTCCGACGGGGGATGCCGCCAGCCTTCGGCCAGGGTGCCGGCGATGATGGTGACGGACCCTGCAGCCGGCGGTTGGTCGAGGCGCTCCAGTACCTCGGCGGCGACGCCCTGCTCGGCGAGCAGGTGTCGCAGGCGGCGACCCTGGTAGCTGACGATGAGCATGCGCGCGCGGGCGTGTCGCATGGCCAGCAGGTCTTCGGCCATGTGCTGTAGCCGGCCGGCGTAGGGAGGCTGAGCCTGAAAGCCCTCGACGACGGCGCGGCCCACTCCGTCTTCACCGGGCAGGCCGGGCACAAAGGTCAGTTGCACCTGCGCGTCGTCCAGAGTCGCCAGGATCTCGGCGCCGGGGAAAAGCGGCGAATCAAAGCGGGCGGGGAGTTCGCCGTTGGTGGTGAGGCGTTCGCGATTGGCGGCGGCTGTCGTCTCCGCATCGCGCACCGCCGGCGCGATCTGGTCGGGCTCGTCGACAACCACCAGCGCGTCTGGCGAATAGTCGAGGAGGGACGCCGCGTTGGGCAGCAGGCTCATGGTGTAGAAGGCGGCGTCGTCGAAATACTCATGGCCCTCGAGCTGTTCCAGGTGGCGACGCCAGACCATGCGGTCTTCGGGGCGTAGCGTGTCGAGGTCGAGTTCGCGAAGCCGACCGGCCACGGTCTCGCCGAGCCAAATCGGCACCTCGGTCGCGGGTGTGAGCAATACGTCGTCGGCAGGACCCAGCGAGCGCTGCGTGTCAGGATCGAAATTTCGGACCGACTCGATGTCATCGCCGAAGAAGTCGACCCGAACGGGCAGACGAGCGTCCGGCGGAAAGACGTCGACGATGCCGCCGCGGTGGGCGAATTCGCCGGGCCGCTCGACGAGCGGTGTCGATTCGTACCCAAGCGCGGACAAGCGGCGCATCACGTCGGGCAGATCGGCGGCGGCGCCAGGCGCCAGCGAGAGGAAGTGGGTGCGGAATTCGTCCGGCGGAACGAGTCGCCGCAACAGGGCGCGAACGGAGGTCACGACAATGGGGGCGGGCGAGCCGGCGGTTTCACGGGCGCGGGCCAGGTGCCCGAGTACCGCTACGCGCTGAGCCAGGACGTCGCCGGCGATGGCCAGCATCGAGTACGCGGGCTGATCCGGGTCGGGGAAGTGCAGGACGGGACGCGCGTCCGACCACATACTGATGTCATGGGCAAGCTCTGCGGCGCGGCCGTCCTCGGCCGTCACGACGATCAGCGGCTGGCCGGATTGGCGACCGAGCAGGCCCAGCACCGCGGACTTGACGCCGTCGCGGACTTCGACCGTAAGCGGATGCGGGCCCTGGAGCGCGCGCGACGCGGCGGCGGCGAGGGTCGGCTCTTCGGCGAGCAGGTCAAGCAGGCCGGTGAGTGCCATCGGATTGATTGAATTGCTGCATGGTCGAGTCCAGATCGGTCGTCAGGAGCGCACGAACGGCCGCGGCCGCGCGTTCCACGGCCTGGTTGGCGTCGGCGCGCTCCGCCGCCGTGAAGCGTGAGAGTACGAAGTCGGCAGGATCGATGCCGGCCGGGGGGCGGCCAAGCCCAACTCTCACCCGGATCAGTTGGTCGGTGCCGAGGGTGCGAATGATGGAGCGCATGCCGTTGTGGCCGCCGCTGCCGCCGGAGGGTCGAACGCGAATACGCGCGAAGGCCAGATCGAGGTCGTCATGCACCAGGATGAGCGTCGACGGGTCCAATCCAAAGGTTTGGAGGGCGGCCTGGACGGCTGATCCCGACTCGTTGACGAAGGTCTGGGGCTTGAGCAGACAGACGGGCACGCCTGCAATCTGACCGGACCAGATCTCCGCCCGGTAGCGAGCGGCGCGCCAGCGGACCCGGCTTTTCGCGGCGAGGCGGTCGCAGACCTGGAATCCGAGGTTGTGCCGGGTGTCGACATAGGTTGAGCCCGGATTGCCCAGGCCGACGACGAGGCGCGCGGGCCGGAATGAGGGACCCGAGCGGCGACGCCAGCGACGCACCCAACGCTTCACGCCGTCTCGCCGCCGGGATGTTCCGTGGGCTGCCTGCAGTCGAGCGCCGCGACGACCTGGTCCCACTCGCTTAGCGCGAGTGTCTGTGGACGGCGGCCCGGATCGATGCCGGCGGCTTGGAGTGCGGCGCCGACCTCCGGCTCGCGCCGGGCCAGGCCGGCTGCCAGCGAGTTGCGCAGTTTCTTGCGAGTCTGGGCGAAGGCATGGCGCGCCAGCGCTATACGAGCCTCGGCCGATGCGATGTCGATTCCCGATCGACGGACAGGGTCGATTCGAACGAGGGACGAAACCACCTTTGGCCGTGGCCGAAACGACTCGGGCGGGACGTCAAACAGGCGTCGTGTGCGGGCGTAGGACTGGACGATGACGCTGAGGAGCGCCATGTCGCCCGGCTTGGCCGTGAGGCGTCGCGCCACTTCGCGCTGGAGCAGCACGGTAAGACTTTGCGGCGGCTCGCTGGCACTGACGAAACTCACGACGAGGCGTGTCCCCACGCTGTAGGGCAGGTTTGCCACCACGTGATACGGCCCGCCAGCGAGTTGCCGCAGGTTGAGCCGCCGCGCATCGCCGGGCACGACCTGGATGCGGTCGCGGTTACGAAAACGCTCACGCAGCCGCGCCACCAGGACGTCCTCGATTTCAACGGCTATCACCCGCAGGCCGTTCGCCAGCAGGGCGTCCGTGAGGTTGCCGGTACCCGCGCCGATCTCCACGACGGTGGCGCCGGGCGGGAGGGCGGCGGCCGAGGCAATGCGCCGTTGCACGGCCCGATTCACAAGGAAGTTCTGGCCGCGCCGGCTGGTCGGGCGAAACGGGGCCCGCGGGGCGGTGCTCACGCCCCAGTATCCCACCTGATTGGGGCCAGCGAGTCAGACGTCCGGCGGCGAATCTTCAAGTAGAACCGGAAGGCTCACCACTTCCTGGTTTTGCCCAAAGCCGCGAGATAGCCGCCGTCGGCGTAGAGGGTCGTGCCGGTTACGTACGCAGAGCGTGGGGACAGCAGGAACGCGACGCAACTCGCAATTTCGGCGGCGGATGCATAGCGCCCCAGCGGAACCGTGGCCTTCCGCTGTTCGTAAAGCTCGGCGTTGGAGCGAATGTCGGCGGTCATGCGCGTGGCGGTGAGGCCGGGACCGACACAGTTCACCCGGACCTGATGGGGGGCCAACTCCTGGGCGATGGCGCGGGTCACGGTGCGAAGCGCACCCTTGGCCGAACAGTAGTGGGCCTGGCCGGGTTCGGCCGACTCGGAGCGAATCGAACTGACATGGACGATCGATCCCGGCTCGCCGCGGCGAATCATGTCCTCGGCCACAGCCTTGGTCAGAAACACCGGACCGCGGACATGCACGGCCAGCATGTCGTTCCAGACGTCGGTATCGATCTCTTCCAGCGACTGGCGCCGGGTGTAGCCCGCGACACTGGCCAGGGCGTCCACGCGACCGTGCGCGGCGACGGTCTCGGCAACAAGGGCCTGGCCGGCGTCGACGTCGGCCACGTCCAGCGTTCGCGCTTCGACGGCATCCGCAAAGCCCGCATGTTCCACCCAATCGGACAGGGCTTGGCCCTCAACGTCAGTCGCCACGACCTGGTAGCCGTCGCTGGCGAGGCGTTCAACGCAGGCGCGGCCGATGCCGTGGGCGGCGCCGGTGACGATGGCTACCGGCGGCATTAGTGCGTCATCTCCCCGCCGTCCACGTAGAGCGTGGCGCCGGATACGTAGGCCGCGTCGTCGGATGCCAGGAAGGCGGCGACTTCGGATATGTCTTCAGGCTGGCCGAGGCGACCCATGGGTACGCGCGCGAGCTGATCGTCCAGCGCGCCCTGGTTGGCCAGCAACGACTCGGTCAATGGCGTTTCGGCCACACCGGGACCGATGGCGCAGACACGCACGCCGTAGGGTCCCAGCTCCACGGCGGCAGCCTTGGTGAGCATGCGCACGCCGCCCTTGGAGGCGCAGTAGGAGGTGTGAATGAACCCGCCTACGTTGGCGCGGATGGACGACATGTTGATGATCACGCCACCGCCCTGTTGTTTCATCTGCAGGCCCGCGGCGCGCACGCCGTGAAAGACGCCGGTGAGATTGGCGGCCATGACTTTGTCGAAGGCGTCGACCGTAAGGTCGAGGAAACTCTCGCGCATGGTGATGCCGGCATTGTTGACCATGATGTCGAGCCGGCCCCAGCGGTCCGTGACGGCTTGCACGGCGGCTTGCATGGCGGCGTAGTCGGTGACGTCCGTTGGAATAACCAGCGCCTCGCCGCCGTCCGACTCAATCAGATTGCGCGTCTCATCGGCCGCGACTGTATTGAATTCGGCGAGCCCGACGCGTGCTCCGTCACGGGCAAATCGTTGGCTGATGGCCCGTCCGAAGCCGGAGCCGGCGCCGGTTACCAGCGCCGTGCGACCGGCAAGCGGCAGCGAGGCGTGCGTGTCGTCAGTCATAGGGGTAGCGAGACTAGCAAAGGTCAGTTCGGGCGCCTCCGCTTGCACGCGACCGACGCGACCCAGCAGCGGTCGTTCAACTGGGCGGAAGGCTCGCGCTCAGGAGTCCGCAGAGACGAAGACTCGCTCGAGATAGGTGCGTGCCGCGCGACCGCCCTGGCCGCGATGACTGATGACGTCTTTGGCGACGCCAGGCAGTTCAGCCATGGTCGTTTCGCCCGGACCAACGATGAACAGGGGGTCGTAGCCGAAGCCGCCTTCGCCGCGCGGCGCGTGGCCGATGAGGCCTTCGACCGTCGATTCAAACTCGAAGGCGACAACCCCCAGGGGATCGGCGATGGCAATGGCGCAGCGGTAGCGGGCAGTTCGCCGTTCGTCGGAGATCGCGGCCAGCAGCTCGAGCACGCGGGCATTGCGGTCGTGGTCCGTGGCGGTGGGGCCGGCGAAGCGGCTGGAACGGACGCCCGGTGCACCGTCCAGCGCGTCGATCTCCAGGCCGGAGTCGTCGGCCAAAGTCCATTGCCGGCAGGCCCGCGCGTAGGCGACGGCCTTTAGGCGCGCGTTTTCCGCGAAGGTTGCGCCGGTCTCCTCCACGTCGCACTGGCAGCCCAGGTCGACGGGCGACAGCAGGCGGACTCGTGATCCATCGAATACCCGCCGGAACTCGGCCAGCTTGTGGTCGCTGCCGCTGGCGAGGACCACACAGGCGCCCTGAGAGAAATCCGGGCCGTCGGTGAGCTGGTGAATTGCTAGAGTTACTCCATAGTTATCGAGCGACGTCGCCCGCCAGTATCACCGCCAGAGAGACGGCGGCACACCAGTACCCGGGCTCGGCGTCCTGTCAGTTGGCCTAAGGAAGGGCGTTGATGTCCAGCTTCGACGTGGAGCAAGCGTTCAAGGACCTTGGCAACGCCATCATTCGAGGCGACGCGGCAACCGTGGATTCCACGGTCCGCACGGCGCTCGACGAGGGCGTGGAAGCTTCGTCGATCATCAACGACGGGATGATCCCGGGCATGGACGTGGTGGGCGAGCTGTTTCGCACGAACCAGTACTACGTGCCGGAGGTGCTGATCTCGGCGCGTGCCATGAAGGCGGGCATGGCGATCCTGCGGCCGATCTTGGCCGAGTCGGGCATCGAACCGGTGGGCCAGGTGGTGATCGGAACCGTTCGCGGCGACCTGCACGACATCGGCAAGAACCTGGTAGCGATGATGCTGGAAGGCGCCGGCTTTGGCGTTCACGACACCGGCATTGATACGCATCCGGACGAGTACATTCAGAACGCGGTGGATCAGAACGCCAACATCATCGGCATGTCGGCCCTGCTTACGACCACGATGACGAACATGCGCAACACCATTGAGGCAGTGGAGGCGGCGGGCTTGCAGGATCAGGTTCACTGCATCATTGGCGGGGCGCCCGTCACGCAGCGTTATGCCGACGAGATTGGGGCCGACGGATACGCCGCGGATGCGGCTTCGGCCGTGATCCTGGCCAAGCGCTTGCTGGGCGTGCTGGCCGACGAGGACGAGGGCGAAGACATGGGGCGATCGTTCTACCTGCGAGCCCGTGACTCGCTGCAAGTGGCGGTGCGCGAGGAGCCCGGAACCGAGTCGCACGCCGACGGTCTGATGGAAGCCGAAGGCCTAACGGAGCAGGCGCGCGCGGCGGGGTACAACCCCACGCACATCGAGCGGCTGATGGCCGAGATCGAGCGCGAGAAGGTGCGGACGGTCTAGACGGCGTCCCGACTTGCCGGGGTATTCAGACCCAGGCGCCGGGCGTTTCCACCGAGCAGCGCGGCAAGGTCGTCAGGCGGTAGGCCGGCTTCGCTCGCGAGGCGCAGCGCTCGGGTCTGGCGGATCAAGGGGTAGTCGCTGCCGAAGAGCACGCGCCCCGGAGCCAGCTGGCCCATGACACGGAAGATGTCTGGCCGATAGAGCAGGTGGCTGGCCGAGGAGTCGTAGTAGACGTTCTGGGCCTGCTGGTGAACCTCGGGCATGAGTTCGTAGAACGCGAGGCCGCCGCCCCAGTGCGCCAGGATGATGGGCACTTCGCCTTCCGCGGCCTCGATCACCGACCAGATCGCGTCAGGCGTGGTGCTGTCCTTGCCGGGATAGGTGTGGCCGACCGGCTCGCTGGTGTGGACGGTCAGAATCAAGCCCAGGGAGCGCACCGTGTCCATGAACGAACGGACGGCGGACCGGTCATTCAGGTTCCAGCCCTGGCCCTGCGGGAACAACTCGCCGACGCCGACGGCGCCGAGCGCCTGGCAGCGCTCCATCTCCGCAGCGGCGAAATCCACGTCACCCGGGGGGACGACACAAAACGGGAGGACTCGGCTGCCGGGGTCGTTGCTCGCGGCGGCGGCTTGGAGCACGTAATCGTTGTTGGCGCGGCAGAGACCGGGATCGCGCCAGGCGAAGCCGAAGGCGACGCTGGCGCCAAAACCGGCTCGCCGCATACTGCGGCGCAGATCGTCGGCCGTGGCAAGCACCCGCCGCTCATTGCGGTAGAGCCGGCCGAACCAGACGTCTGCCTGGCTGTAGCGGCGACGGCCATTGACCACGTCCGGCGGTACGACGTGCGTGTGGACATCTATTGGAGCGGACGCAGGCAGCCCGCTTGCTTCGGCCTGGGAGATAGGAGACGTTCCTGGGAAAGCGCCACGCGGCATTGTGCCGTCCAGCTCGGCGCGGTTCGTCAGCCGGCGACCACCGTCCCAGGGGTAAGGAACGCCCAGCGATTGCCGGTATCGGCCGCGCGCAAGGCCTCGGCCCAACTGCTGGCAGAGTCCGGACAGTGCCGAGCGAAGCCGGCCGCCTCGAGGGCCGCCCGAACCGGCGGATGCAGTGCCAGGCCCCGGCCCGTGCTGATGACGATCACTGTTCCTTTGCGTCGCTCGGGCTCGCCGGTCAGGGCCGTGAGAGCGGACTCGACGCATGCATCACCGAGCACCACGATTGGCCGGTAGCCCTGCCCCGCCAGGCTGTCGGCAAAAGCCACGGCATGCGCGCCGCCCAGTCCGAGATCGAAATAGCGCTCGGGCGCTTGTTCAGCGAGGGCGGCGGTATCCAGCGCGCCGTTGGTGTCCGTGGCAATGAGCAGTCGTTGCTCATCGCCGGCCAACGATGCCGCCAGCGCCCGTTCCAACGAGGTGTCGCGCGTGGCAGCGTCCGACGACAGGGAGCGAACAGGGGCCCGCCCGTCCAGCGTTACGTGCAGGACGACCGGGCGCCCAACTCGAAGGGCCAGGCCCAGGAGGTCGCCCAATGCCTCCAGATTGTGAACGTCGACCGGGCCCAGATACATGAAGCCGAGGAGTTCTTCCCACATTTCAGTGGGAACCAGCAGCTCTCGCACCGAGTTCTTGAGCCGCCGAGCCACTTCCACGGCTTGTTCACCGGCGGGCATTCGCCCCAGCGTGGTTTCGATGAGGTTCTTGGCGTCGGCGTAGCGCGCGTGACCGCGAACGCGGGTGAGATAGCGGGCCATGGCTCCAGCGTTGCGTCCACGCGGCGTTTGCGCGTCAACCAGCACGAGGACGAACGGCACCTGCAGATGGCCGACGTGGTTGACGGCTTCGAATGCCAGACCGGTTCCCAGGCCGGCCTCGTCGAGGACGGCTACCACCGGCTGGCGTTCGCGACGCAATGTGCGAGCCACCGCCACGCCGGCCGCCTCCGAGGCCGCGCGGCCGGGGGTGGTGACGACCGTCTTCTCGGCCAGGCCCTTTAGGAGCAGGTCATGGGCAAGCGCGTGGTCTGCGCGGTCCCAGAACACGTCATTTGCGGGGTCGACCACAGTTTCCGCGACCATCACGGCCAGTTCGGCAGCGCCACTCAGTGCCTGCGCTGTCGCCGGCAGGTGTCGAGCCAGCTGATCGCGCAGTGCCTCAACTGCGGCGGCACGCTCGGGGGGAGCAGCCGAATCGCCGGACTGGACCGCAAGGCGCTCGGGGAGCGCGGCTGTCATTGGCACTTCCGATTGTCGGCCGGCGCTTGCCGGATGGCCAGCGACCCGGGTGTCACCAGCGGGTGTCTGACCTCACTATACTGACCACCCATGCGGGCGTTCGTGGCTGTCACGATACCCAAGCCGTTTCGGGACGCGTTGGCCAGCGAGGCGGCGTCGTTGGCTGCCGTTTCGCGTCACATCCGCACCGTCACGCCCGAGAATCTGCACCTTACGCTGGCTTTTCTGGGCAACATCCCCGCACAGAGCACGGATAGCGTCCGGTCCGGCATGCAGGCGGCCGTGCGGGGACGGCACCCCTTCAGCATTGGGTTCAGCGGCGGGGGCACGTTTCCGGAGAATCGCGAGCCGCGGGTTGCGTGGGCCGGGATCAGCGGTGAGACCGAGGCCTTGCGCGACTTGCAGGCGGCGGTGCTGGAGGCGGTTCGCGGCCTGGGATTGCGTGTGGACCGCAGGCCCTTCAGCCCGCACGTCACGCTGGCCCGGATTGGCCGTATGGCCGCGCCGACGGCGCGCCGCTCAATCAGCCGCGGGTTCGAGGCCCTGGAACTCGACCGTCTTGGTCTCTTCACCGTGTCGCACATCAGCCTGATGGAAAGCGATCTGACTCCAACCGGAGCCATCCATCACGAGGCGTTCTCCGTCGATTTCACTCCGGATGAGGTCAGCGTGGAGGCTCCGCCGAAACGGCGGTTCGGACTGTTTTAGGCAGGATCTTCGGGCGAGCTTGACGCGCCCCAGCCGCCGCCGCCGGGGGTTTCGATTCGGATCACGTCTCCAGCCGCCAGTTCCAGTGCGGCTTTGCCCGGCAGGTCGCGCTCGCTTCCGTTGATGGTTCCCCGATTAAGGCCGGCGGCTCCCGGCTCGCCGCCAGCCGCCCCCCACGGCTGACGCAAACGACGCTCGGTAACGATGGTGACGACCGACGGCACGAGGGTTTCGATCTCGCGTATCACGCCATCGCCGCCACGATGGCGGCCGCTGCCGCCCGATCCGCGGCGGATCTCGTAGCGGCGCGCGGCCAGGGGGTAGGCCAATTCCATGGCCTCGATGGGTGTGTTCAGCGTGTTCGTCATTGCCACCTGCACCGCGTCGGCCCCGGAGCCCAGCGGACCGGCGCCGGCGCCGCCGGCGATAGTCTCGTAGTAGGTAAACGCGCGGTCCTGGCGAGGGTCGAAGCCACCAATGATCAGGTTGTTCATCGTGCCCTGGCTGGCGGCGGGGACCAGATCGGGTAATGCGTCGGTCAGCGCGCCCCACAGGACGTCAACCACGCGCTGCGAGGTCTCTACATTGCCCGCGGCGACGGCGTGTGGTCGCGGCGGATTGAGGACGGTGCCCGGCGGCACGATGACCTCCAGGGGAGCCGTGGCCCCGTCGTTGGCGGGCACGTCGTCGCCCATGAGGCAGCGCGCGACGTAGATGACGGCGGACCGCGTGACGGCTTCGGGCGCGTTCAGCGCACCGGCGGCAGCCGGTCCGGTACCGGTGAAGTCAAACTGGAGCCGCCCGCTACGGGCCTGAATGGTGACCGTGATTGGTATCGGAGGCCCTCCGGCGCCGTCGTCGTCCAGAACGTCTGTAAAGCCGTAGGTGCCGTCGGGCACCACCTGCAGGCGCGCTTGGGCGAGTTTTTCGGAGTAGGCCAGCAGCGCCTCGGCTCGCCGGCGCAGGGGCTCGGCGCCGTAGCGGCGCGCGAACTCAGCCAGGCGGGACTCGCCCACCCGGTGCGAGGCCAGCTGCGCCTCGAGGTCGCCTCGCCGTTCCTCGGGCGTGCGGACGTTGCGGCAGATGATTTCCACGAGTTGCTGGTCGAGTTCGCCGGCGTCCACGAGTTTGAGCGGGGGGATGATGAGGCCCTCGTGGAAGAGCTCGGTGGAGGGAGGCATCGAACCCGGCGCCAGGCCGCCCACGTCGGCATGGTGGGCGCGTGTGGCCACCCAACCCCAGTGTCTGGGCTGGCGCTTCGGACCTACGAAGGCGGGCGAAACGGTGGTGATGTCCGGCAGGTGCGTTCCACCAAGGTAGGGATCGTTCACGATCAGGACATCGCCGGGGGTCGGCGGCTTGCCCTCGTACGCCTCGATCGCCGCCGATACGGAGGCGGGCATGGATCCGAGATGAACGGGAATGTGCGCCGCCTGGGCGATCATGCGGCCGTCGGCGTCGAAGACGGCGCACGAATGGTCGCGCCGCTCCTTGATATTGGGCGAATGCGCGCTGCGCTGGACCGTGACGCCCATCTCCTCGGCTACCGAGGCAAAGAGGTGACGGAAGACTTCGATCTCGAATGGGTCGGTTGCGGGCGTGGACATGCGTGAAGCATAGCCACTGTGCCGGCGTCTGCCGGAAGTCGCTGTTTTCGGCTGCCGAGATCACGTCGACTCGTCGCCAGACCACGAATACCGACGCGGCGATATACTCGAAGCGCAGCCCTTCACGAAGTTCTCTATGCCCAAGAGTTGGCAGGACGAAGTCAAGGAAATCCTCGACCGCGCGGACGCCTCAGCGCCACCACCCAAGCGACGGAATTCGAGGGCGCCGCAGCCGAACCAACCTCGTCGAAACTACATTGAGCTTCTCGGCCAGTGGATCATGGCGCGCTTCTCGACGACGGGGGAAATGCTGGTCACGGCGGCCGTGCTGGTTGTGGCGGCGCTGTTTTTGTCCATCTTCTTGCGGCAGTTCGCCTCGATCGTGGCGATTGCCGGCGCGGTTGTCTTTGCGGCAGCCCTGTTCCGCGGGGTCATGGAGCGACGCTCGGCCCGCTCACCGGGCGGTCGCGGCAACCCCGTCATGTGGCGCGGGCAGGTGATTGAGCTGCCCGACCAGCGTCCATCGCTGGGGCAGCGAATTCGCGACCTCTTTCGTCGTCGCCGCTAGCGTTCTCGGAACCTTCGGCGCGGCGTGCCTGGCCCCCGCCCAGTAGGATGACGTGCCCCCCTATGCCCCAGGTAAATCTGCGCCCTTGAATATCGCTGAAATCACGCCGGGCAGTTACGTGCATGCCGTGTTCCTGGTTGCATCCGTTGAGGTTCGCGAGGCTCGCACCGGGAATCGCTTCCTGCGGATGAGCCTGCGCGACCGCGCTGGGGCAACCATCGACGCGGTGATGTTCCAGGTCACGGAGGCGCAGATCGCGGCCGTCACCGCCGGAGAGCCGTACGAGATTGAGGGCCGGGCCGATGAGTTTCGCAATCGGGTCAACATCAAGGTCGACACGTTGCGGCGCTCGGACGAGACATGGGACGCCACCGCGTACCTGCCGCGCTCGGCAAAGAGCGCGGAAGAACTGACCGGGTCCATCCGCGACGCGGTGGAGTCCATCGAGTCGCCTGAATTGAAGGATGTGCTGCGGGCCGTGATTGCGGATCCGCTGGTTGCGGAGCGGCTTCCCCAATGGCCGGCGGCGAAGACCCGGCATCACGCCTGGATTGGCGGTTTGGCCGAGCACACGGTGGAAATGTTGCAGATTGCCGACCGAGTCGCGAGGGTTTATCCGCAGCTGGATCGGGACCTGCTACTGGCTGGGGTCGTGCTGCACGACCTGGGGAAGCTGGAGGAGCTGGACCTGCAGGCCAGCATCGTCTACACGGACGCCGGCAACCTGGAAGGTCACATGGTGCAGGGGGTTCGAATCCTGGACCGCGCCCTGGCAGCGACGGGGTGCGACGGGGAGATCGCGACGCTCTTGCGTCACCTGGTGCTGAGTCACCAGGGGCTGTTGGAGTTCGCGGCGGTTACCGAACCGATGATCCCGGAGGCTATTGCGCTGCACTACATCGACCAGCTTTCGTCGCAGGTTCGGCCGGCGATTGAGGATGTGGGGGCCGCGCGGGAACGGGGCGTGCGGGGCGAGATGCTGCGCGGATCGACAGCGATGCGCGAACTGTACGTGCGAGCCGAGGACTAAGCCGCAAGCAACCTTGTTCCCGGTGCGGTTGGCGAACTCCGACTAGGGCGAGCCGACCAACGCGGCCTGTCGTTCCTTGACCTGAGCGACGCGCTCGGCGGCGGCGCGGGCCCGTTCGCGTTCCTTGGCCACCACGGCTTCCGGAGCGCGCTCGACGAAGCGAGGATTCGCCAGCAATTGCTCGGCCCGGCCGAGCGTGGCTTCGGCTTCGGCCAGTTCGCGGGCAAGGCGCTCGCGCTCGGCGGTGAGATCGACCATGCCGGCCAGCGGCAGGAAGATCTCCACGCCGCCGGCGCGCGCCGTGACGGCCGGTTCGTCGAAGGTCGTACCGACGGGATGGAACGTGAGCGGATCCACGCGGGCCAGACGACGGATGAACACGGACTCGGGTTCATGGTCCGCGCCGCCGATTACGCGGGCCTCGATGTGGCGGCCGGCTTCCACGCCGGATTCGTGCCGGGCGTTGCGGATGCCCTGGACGATGTCGATCAGCGCTCGAACCCGGGTGATCGCGTCCTCGTCAACGTCCAGAGACGCGGCAGGGATTGGCGTGTCGATCAGAAGCTCGGGGGAGTCGGGCGCGCCGCCCGCGGCGCGGAAGTGGCGCCAGATTTCCTCGGTTACGTAGGGCATGAATGGGTGCAGCAGCCGCAGGGAGCCGTCCAGGACCGTGGCCAGCGTGGCCGAGGTGCGGGCGGCGGCGGCCGCGTCGTCGCCGTAAAGGCGAATCTTGGCGGCCTCGACGTACCAGTCGAAGAACTCGGTCCACAGGAAGTCGTGGAGGGCGCGACCGGCTTCGCCGAAGCGGAAGTGGTCGACATCGCGGATGGCCTGGGCATGGACCTGGTTGAAGCGGCTGAGGATCCAGCGGTCGACTAGGGACGGTTGGCCGGGATCGCTGCCGGCCGTGCGTTCCATGGCGCCGATGACGAATTTGGCGCCGTTCCAGATTTTGTTGGCGAAGTGGCCGCCGCGCTCGACCTGGCGCAGGTCCAGGCGCATGTCGTTTCCCGGAGCGGCGGCGGTGACGAAGCTGAATCGCATGGCGTCGGCGCCATAGGCCTCGATGGTTTCGAGCGGATCGTCGCCCGGCTGGTAGTTGGTCTTGCTGACCTTGGAGCCGTCGAGATGTCGCACCAGACCGTGGAAATAGACGTCATGAAACGGCACCTCGCCGACGAGCTCGAGGCCGAGCATGACCATGCGGGCGACCCAGAAGAAGATGATGTCGTAGCCGGTTTCCATCACATCGGTGGGATAGAACCGCCGCATGTCCGCCGTGTCGTCTGGCCAGCCGAGGGTCGAGAAGGGCCACAGGCCCGAGCTGAACCAGGTGTCGAGCACGTCGGGGTCCTGCTCGAGCTCAGAGCCGCCGCAGGTCGGGCAGACGGTCGGATCCTCGCGCGGAACGATGACCGCACCGCAGGAACCGCAGTACCAGACCGGGATGCGGTGGCCCAGCCAGAGCTGGCGCGAAATACACCAGGGCTGAATTTCGTCCAGCCAGCGCAGGAATTCGTTCTTGAAACGGGCGGGATGGAAGCGGATGCGGCCGTCATTCACGGCAGCCGTTGAGGCGTCGGCGAGCGGACGAACGTTCACGAACCACTGTTCCGAGACCAGCGGCTCGATCACGGCGTCGTCGCGGGAGCAGTGGCCGACCGGGTGCGTGTGCGGTTCGACTCGCTCCAGCAGACCCTCGGCTTCCAGGAACTCCAGGTAGGCCGCCCGGGCATCGAACCGATCCTGACCGGCCCAGCGGCCGGCGTTGTCGTTGAGGGAGCCGTCGCCGTTCATGATGTTGATGACCGGCAAGTCGTGGCGCTCGCCCATGGCCGCGTCGTTTGGATCGTGGCCCGGCGTGACTTTGACCGCTCCTGATCCAAATTCGGGATCGACAAAGCTGTCGGCGATGACCGGGATCTTGCGACCGATTCCGGGGACCACGGCCTTCTGACCTAGCAGCGACTGATAGCGCTCGTCTTCCGGGTGAACGGCGATGGCGGTGTCGCCGAGCATTGTCTCGGGGCGGGTGGTGGCCACCGTCAGATGGCCGCCGTCGACCAGCGGGTAGCGGATGTGCCAGAGGGAGCCTTCGACGTCTATATGCTCGACTTCGAGGTCGCTGATGGCGGACTGGTCGTCGGGGCACCAGTTGACCATGTAGCGGCCGCGGTAGATCAGGCCCTTCTCGTAAAGGCGCACGAAGGCTTCGCGGACGGCACGGGAGAGTTGCTCATCCAGGGTGAAGTGTTCGCGGGTCCAGTCGACTGAGGCGCCGAGACGGCGAAGCTGGACGTTGATGCTGTCGCCGACTTCGTCCTTCCATTGCCAGAACCGCTCTTCGAAACCTTCGCGGCCCAGGTCGTGACGCGAGAGTCCTTCGTTGGCGAGTTCGCGCTCGATCACGTTCTGGGTGGCGATGGCGGCGTGATCGGTGCCGGGAAGCCACAGGGCGGCGCGGCCGTGCATGCGCTGCCAGCGGATCATCAGATCCTGGTAGGCAACGAAGAGGACGTGGCCGTTGTGGAGCTGGCCGGTGATGTTTGGCGGGGGGATGGCGATGGTGAATGGGCGCCGGTCGGGGTCGTCGGAGGGTTGGAAGGCGCCGGATTCGTCCCAGGTGTCGTAGAGCCGGGATTCGACAGAGGCGGGATCGTAAGGGCCGGCCATGGCGTCCAGAACGGACGGGGAACGCTGGGACTTCATCACGGTTTCGGAAACGACGGCGCCGCACGTCGGGGCCGGACGCTCATCGTACCGCTGACGCGAGGGAGCGATCGGAGACCTCGCGGGGCATCGCGGCGCGTGGGGGATAAAGGGGGAACCCTCTCTCGCCGGCCCGCCCCCAGAGGGGGCGGGCCGGCGAGAGAGGGTTTTGGCGCGTTTTTTTGGCCGGATCGGGGAGCGTTGAGGGCGGGAGACAAGGTAGCGCCGGGAGGCCGCGGGCGGCGCGGGTCGACGGCGCATGGCAGGGATGGGCCGGCGCGACCTTGGGATGACTGACCCGCAGGGCACGGGTGCAGCGGCAGGCCGCTGACGGCGGAATGCCGATACGACGATTCCGATTCGAGACCGGAGGGTGGCCGCGGCAGGCAGGAGGCGCAGCAGCAGGCGCAACAGAACTGCATGGAGGCGCAGGGGGAACCGAGCGAGGGGCATTGGGACCGGAGACCAGGCCGCGAGAGTTACTCAATCAGTGTACGCCCACCGAAGGTGGGTGGCAAGGGGGAAAGGGGGAAGGGCTAGCGGGTAGTGGCTAGGGGGAAG
>WTFW01000050.1 GCA_011523785.1 Chloroflexota bacterium
GGGGCGGCGCTAGTGGCGATGACGGCGCGGTTGACGACGGGGCGGCGCAAGTTTCGGGCCGTGCAGGCGGATATGGAGCGGGTGATCGAGCGTTGTGATGCGATTCGGGCCTCGGCGCTGGAGCTGGCGGAGGCGGACGCGGAGGCCTATGGAAGCGTGATGGCGGCGTACGGGCTTCCGCGCGGATCGGCTAACGAGCGTTCAAGCCGGCGGGCGGCGATTGCGAGCGCTTCCGAGCAGGCGAGCCGGGTGCCGCTGCGGGTGGCCGCGGCGGCGGCGGAGGTGATTGAGCTGGCCTCTGAAACGGCGAAGAAGGGGAATCCGAACGTGATCAGCGACGCGGGGGCGGGGGCGGCGCTGGCGCGGACGGCAATTCGAATCTGCGAGATGAACGTGCAGGCCAACCTCGGATCGATCGAGGATGCGGCGGTGCGTGACGAACTGACGGCTGCATTGGAACAGGCGCTGGCAGCGCGCGATGCGGCGGATAGCGTGGTGGATGGCGTGCTTGGGAACGGTTCGGCATGAGCGCGGCGGAGGTCTGGTCGGGTCGCGGGCCGGCGCGGGCGCTGCGGGCGGCTGTGAGCGAGCGCGTCGCAAAGCTCGAAGGCAACGGGCCGCTGGCGCTGCACATGATCCTGGTTGGTGACGATCCGTCGGCGCGGGGATATGCGCGGGCGGTGCAGCGCGGGTGCAAGCGGGTTGGTGTGCAGGCGGTCATGGATGAACTGCCGGGCGATTTGTCGACCGATGAGGTTGTGGACCGCGTGCGGGCACTGAATGCCGACGACGGCGTGCACGGGATCCTGCTGGGGTTTCCGCTGGCGGGGCAGGTGGACGATGCCGTGATCGTGGACGCGATCGAGCCGGCGAAGGACGTGGACCGGCTGACGACGGCGGCGGTTGGCGAACTGTTTGGCGGTCACACGGTTGTCGGGCCGGCGACGGCGGCGGCGGTGATCGAGTTGCTGGACTACTACGAGGAACGTATCGAGGGGCGGCGGGTGGTGGTGGTGGGGCGGAGCAACGTGGTGGGTAAGCCGCTGTGGGCGATGTTGCTGGCGCGGAATGCGACAACGACGGTGTGTCATTCGCGGACGGTGGATCTGGCGGGGGTGACGTCGCAGGCGGAGATCCTGGTGGCGGCGACCGGAAGTCCCGGGTTGATTGGGGCCGAGCACGTTGGATCGGGCGCCGTGGTGGTGGATGTTGGGACGACCTACCAGAACGGCGCGGTGCTGGGCGACGTGGACTTTGAGGCCGTTGCCCCAATGGCGCGCGCGGTGACGCCTGTGCCGGGGGGGATTGGGCCGATTACGAATTACTGCCTGATGCGGAATCTCGTTGAACTGGTTGAACGCCGCCGTCACTCACCGGAGAACTTATGAGTCCATCGCAGCCGCCGGATATTGAGATTGCGCAGAGCGCCGTTCTGAAGCCGATCGAGGAGGTGGCGGGGAGCCTGGATTTGGGCGCGGATGAGATCGATCCGTATGGGCGGACGAAGGCGAAGGTCACGAGGGCGGCGATCGACGCACGGAAGGACGCGCCGGACGGGGACCTGATCCTGGTGACGGCGATTACGCCGACGCCGGCAGGCGAGGGCAAGACGACGACGACGATCGGTCTGACGCAGGCGTTGCAGGGGCTGGGTCATCGGGCGCTCAGCGCCACGCGGGAGCCGTCGTTGGGTCCGGTGTTCGGGGTGAAAGGCGGGGCGGCCGGCGGGGGGTACGCGCAGGTTTTGCCGATGGAGGACATCAACCTGCATTTCACGGGCGACTTCGCGGCGATCAGCGCGGCGCACAACCTGCTGGCGGCGATGCTGGACAACCACCTGCACCAGGGGAATGCGCTGGGGATCGACGCGCGGCGGGTGCTGTGGCGGCGGGTGATCGACATGAACGACCGGGCGCTGCACGGGATCGTGGCGGGCCTGGGCGGGCGGACGCGCGGGGTACCGCGGGAGACGGGGTTCGACATTACGCCGGCCTCGGAAGTGATGGCGGTGCTCTGCCTGGCGCGGGACCTGGAGGACCTGAAGGCACGGTTCGCGAGGATCGCGGTGGCGGAGCGCAAGCCGGGCGACTACGTGACGGCGGCCGACCTGACCGCGCATCCGGCCATGGCGATCCTGATGCGGGAGGCGGTGCTGCCGAACCTGGTGCAGAACCTGGAAGGCGGGCCGGCGCTGATTCACGGGGGGCCGTTCGGGAACATCGCGCACGGGTGCAACTCGCTGGTGGCCACGCGGCTGGCGCTGAAGCTGGCGGACCTGGTGGTGACGGAGGCGGGGTTCGGGGCCGACCTGGGTGCGGAGAAGTTCTTCAACATCAAGTGCCCGGCGGGTGGGCTGCGTCCGCGAGTGGCGGTGCTGGTGGCGACGGTGCGGGCGCTGAAGCTGCACGGCGGGGCCAGCAGGCGAAACCTGGCGAGCGAGAATCTGGTCGCACTGCGGGCGGGCATGCCGAACCTGGTGGCGCATGCGGAGAACCTGCGGAAGTTCGGGGTGCCGGTGGTGATTGCGGTGAACCGGTTCCCGACCGATACCGATTCCGAGGTGGACGCGGTGATGGCAGCGGCCGAGGGGCTTGGGGCGCCGGCGGCGCTTTCGACGGTGTTCAGCGACGGCGGGGCCGGGGGCGAAGCGCTGGCCCGGCAGGTGGTGGCGACGCTGGCGAAGGGCGAGGACGATTTCAAGCCGCTGTACGAGGCGGAGGCGCCGCTGACGGAGAAAATCGAGACGGTGGCGCGGGAGATCTACGGGGCGGACGGGGTGGACTACGCGGCGGGGGT
>WTFW01000174.1 GCA_011523785.1 Chloroflexota bacterium
CCGCGAGCAAGGCCGCGCAGTCCTGCACCAGGCCGGGATTGGTGGTCGGGTTGGGCACCGTGACGCTGTTGCGACAGATCGGCGTGGCCGCCGCCGGCCAGGTCAGCGTGACCGGCGCCGAGTGGGCCAGGGCCCCGGAGGCGTAGCGCGCCTGCACCCGCCAGGTGCCGGTCAACGCGGTCAGCGCGCGCGCCGGGTAGGTAGCGCCCGCGGCCCCCACGGACGTCCACACCCCGCCCACGTCGCGTTGCCACTGGTAAGTCGCCGCCCCCGCGTCGGCGGGCACGGCCGCCGTCAGCGTCGCGGTCGCGCCGGCCGCCGGCGTGGCCGCGTCGACCGTCACCGTGGGCAGGGCAGGCGCGCTCGGGCAGGCCGGGGCCGCCGGCGGGGTCCCCGCCGGGGCGGCACTGATCCGCAGCATCAGGCGCTCGCCCGGCTGCCAGGGTTGCGTACAGACCGGCCAGCGCAGCTCGTGGCCGCCGGCGGTGGCCGTCGCCGTCGCGGCGTCGCCGCGCAGCGTCAGCCCCACCGTGCCGTCCAGCCGGATCAGCTCCAGCTGCTGCCCGGCCAGCGTCGTGCCGGCCACGTCCAGCCGCAGCTGCCCCGCGTCCCAGGTCAGCCGCCGCAGCGTCGCGGAGGTCGGGCTAGCCCCGCTGGCCCCGCCGCTCGCCGCGGCGCCGCCGGCGACGCCCACCGCGGCCGGCGCCAGCACGCCCTGGGCCGCGTCCCGCCCGACCACGCCGCTGCCCAGCGCCGCCGGATCGAAGAACGCCTCATGCACCGTCCCCGCCGGCGCCGTGACCGTGACGATGAAATGACCGTAGGCGTCGTCGGGTACAAAATTGCAGACAAAGCGTGTATAGCGCTGGGAGTTATAGAAGACGTCGTACTCGCCGGCCGGCAATGGCCGCGCAGCGACCAGTAGGTGGTCGTAGCCGGTGCTGGCTTGGCCGTCGTCGTCGCTGATTCGCACCTCGAATTGCGCCGCGTTCGGGCCACTGAGCCAGTAGCGACTGTACTTGGGATCGTCATGCGCATTGGTCCCGCGACTCAACTCGGTCGCCGCCGCCGACCCGGAGGGCATCGTCACTGCTTCCTGCAATGGCGTCCACGGGTCGGCACGGTTATATCGTTCACGGAGGACTCTGCCGTAGAGGCAGCCTGCGTACCCATCAATGCCTTCCCCGGCCTTCAGTTCCGCCTCCAGCGTCGCGATCCGGGCCCGCAGGTCAACGAGGGTAATGGTGGGCGGCGGTGATTGCGCGCCGTCCGTGATGAAGGACGTTGGTACCTCGCCCTCGGCCGGCGTGTCCTGCGCCGGCAACCAGGCCCGGCTCAGCGTGTCCACGCTGTAGGCCCACGGCGGTTGGTCGTAGTTCGATAACACGAACTGCCAGGCGGTCGGGGTGTACGGCCGCGACGGCGTCTCCAGGAAGAGCACCGCCTGCCGCGCGTCCCAGGTCGAGACCCGCGCCTGCACGGTCCACTCCGCGAAGTCGCGGGCCTCGGCCTCCATCGGGTTCGCGTGCCGGCTGCGCACCACCACCAGCAAGTCGGTTGGGCCGCTGCCCTTCAGATACTCGTGCACCGTGAACCGCAATTCCTGCACGGCCAGGTACGTGGGCGCGACGCCGAGGTCGCTGGGCAGCGTCTCCGTCGTCGCCGTCGCCGACTGCAGCGTCGCCCGCACGATCACGACGGCGAGGAAGATCTGCTGCTCGATGGACGGCGCGACCCGCCAGGTGACGTTCGATGATCGATGAATCTGCGGCGTCGGGGTGGGGGCCACCAGGACCGCGGGCTCGCTCAGTGCCCGCTGACCCTGCGGCGGCGGCGTGGACGCTCCCGGGTGCGTCGGCTCGCTCGGCCCGCACGCCGCCGCCAGCGCCAGCGCCAGCGCCGCTAGGTGCCAGGCACGTGGTTGCCACCAGCGGGCCAGGGGTCGCATCGCGGACCCCTTAGTGATCATCGCGGTGATGCGCGTAGGTGGCCTTCAGGCCCTCCGCGTCCGTGGTGGCGAGATCCACCCGCGCCGCGTGACCCATGATCGATTCGGCGTCCGCGCTGTGGCCCAGGCCCAGCGCGTGCCCGAACTCGTGCATCAAGACCCGCGGCAGGTATTCGAAATCGTCTTTGTTCATATCCCACTCAGAGAAGCTAGTCGTCCATTTCCTTTTTGACGTCGCATCGTCTTCGGGCCAGCGCGGCGGGTCTTCGATCACGAAGACCTGGCCGTTGCCGAGGTGCGGGTAGGTGCCCGCGGGGTGCACGCAGGCCACGCTCCCTTCGCATTGGTCCTCTTTGTCGAAGCCGGGGTCCCAATAGCCCGAGATCACCACGTCCGCGATGGAGTCCGGGTTGGTCCGGACCCGCGCCAGCGTCACGCCGCCGTTGGGCACGTTCTGCCAGGCCTCCGCCGCAGTGTGATAGTTGAGCGCGTCGGTCAATGTCGAATGCGGCGTCATGCTGGCGTTGACCGGAAACAACTGGTCGCCGTCGATGTCACCGTTTGCGAGCGTCCCCTCGATGAAATAGAGCACCCGCGTGTCATGGCGGTGCCAGGACCGCGGAATCGTGGTGACCGCGGTGTACAGCGAGTCGCCCATCGGGTCATCGCCCCGGCGCACCTGGACCTCAAAGCTGATCGGCGCACCGGCGCCCAGGCCGCAGCGCACCAGATCGAACCCCCGGTTCGGTTTCACCCACGGCGACGCCAGCACGGTCGTTGCCGTGGGCGTGGCGTGCGTCTGGCAGGTCCGGCCGAACTCGAAGCCCGTGCTCGCCGGCAGCCGC
>WTFW01000078.1 GCA_011523785.1 Chloroflexota bacterium
GCCCGGAAGACCCCTCACCGATTTCCGGCGAAGACGCCGGAATCTGCCTCTCCCCTCGGAGAGGGTGAAGAGCGCCACGCCTCTTGGAGATCTGAGTCCGCCCGTAGGCGCTGGCGCATCGACCGAGACCGAAAGCTCCCGCACCTTCGAGCACGAGGGGCGTTTTGCAAAGGTCTCCTTGGAGAGGGTGAAGAACGGCGTCCCCTTGAATGGGTTGACACCGAACAGCGTTGCTCTCCGCCGGGGAGGGAGTAGAAGCTGCCGCAGCTTCGAGGACGAGGGGCGTTTTGCAGAGGGTGCTCATGGGTGGCCGTGAGGCGTTCGCCGTCGGGCACCAACAGTACCATACAAATACCGAACACGCACTCCAACGTATCCTCGTGGCGACCGCGTCCGAGGACTGCTTCCATGCAACTGACGCTGCGCTACCAGGCGATGCACAGCACCGGCCCCGCCGACAACGTGGAGGCCAACATTGTGCCGACGGAACTGCGGGCCGAGCTGGACCCGGCGGAGACGGCCCTGGTGCTGGTGGACACGTGGGGCGAACATCCGATTGGGTCCCATCGCGCGCGCACCAGCGATATCACGGTGCAGCGTATCCGGCCGGCGCTGGATGCCGCGCGGGCAGCCGGCGTGACCCCGATTTATGCTCCGTCGCCGCCGATCGCGGCTACCTACCCGCAGTGGTCCCGCTGGGCGGGGACAGAGGAGTTGCACCCCACGGCGGAGCCCGACGACGGCTGGCCGCCGGCGGCCTACCGCGCCGTGGCGGGACCGTACGAGTCGCTGCGGCGCGCGCCGGGTGAGCTGCCGCCGGACACCGCCGGCAAGCCGCCGGAGCCGTGGCACCGGTTTCGGACCATCCACGAGGCGGTGGCGCCGCGGGAGGACGAGATCGTGATCGCCACGGGCGAACAGCTCCAGCGCGTGCTGCGCGACCTGCGGCTGGTGCACCTGGTCTACGTCGGGTTCGCCACCAACATTTGCGTGCGCTTCCGCGACTACGGGATTCACGCGATGCGCAATCGCGGTTACGCGCCGATCCTGCTGCGGGATTGCACCAGCGGGATTGAGACGCGTGAGACCTACGACGGGTTGCAGATCACCAGCGCGGTGCTGCACGACCTGGAGCGCTGGTGCTTCACGGCCGACTCAGCGGACTTCATCGCCGCCTGTGAGGAGGCGTGACCCGACCACGTCGCTCGCCTCTTCGGTCGTGGGCTAGAACGGGGCCGATACTTCCTCGCGCTCGCAGACGACGCGCCGTTCGTCCGGGTACTCGCCGTCGAGCAGCGCGCGATGCACGTGTTCGGTCACGCAGGAGTTGTTGGGGTAGACGCCGTGGGTGGCGTGGTCGACTTCCACCAGGTACCCGTTCGTGAGCTGCTCCGTCATCAACTCCTCCGATTCGATGAACGGGGTGAACGGGTCGCCGTGGTTGCCGATAACCAGGATGGGCACGCCGCCGCCGTCCAGTCGCCCTTCGAGAGGCTCTGGCGCAAATTGGTCGTAGAACGCGCAGGCGGAGAACAGCGGGGGGCCCAGCAGCGCCAGCAGGGGGAACTCGGCGTCCTGGGCGGCCTGGTAGACCTCGCCGTCGGCCAACCGGGTCTCGCGGTCCTGATAGGGATGCAGCACCCAACTGTCCAGACAGTGGACGTGCTCCGGCATGCGCGCCACGCGGGGCCCGGCGTCTTCCCACTGGAACTCGCCGATTTCGAGCAGAATCGACGGATCGTCGTACTCGTTGAGCCGGTACAGGGCTTCCCAGAGGATCGGCCAGAGGAATTCGGCGTACAGGGTGGTGATGACCCCGTAGGCAGCCGCATCGGGATGGTCGCTGGCCCCTTCATTGACCAGGTGCAGCTTTTCGGCGGCCTGGCGGAAGTAGCCCAGCGGGTCGCCGTTGTTGTAGATCGGGCACTCGGGGCTGTCGCAGGCGGTCAGGGCACGCTCAAGAAGAATGGCGATAGGCGCCGTTTCCTCCAGGGCGTCGGCCACGCGTTCCGCCTGGTCGGCGGCCGCATCCACCGGGTTGTCCGCCGCGTCGATGACCATGGCGCGGACCGAGTCGGGAAAGAGCGTGGCGTACCAGACGCCGACCGCGGAGCCGTAGGAGAAGCCGAGGTAGGAGACCTGCTCGACGCCCAGGGCCTTGCGAAGCTCGTCCATGTCCCGGGCGACATAGGCGGTGTGGAGCAGGCCGCCGACCGGGCCCATGGACTCGATGCAAAGCCCGGCCGCGGCTTCGCCGGCCGCGACTTCCTCGGGCGTGTCGATGGGCCGGTCGATCGAGCGGCGCAGCTCGAGCTGTTCGCCCGGTGCGCCGCACTCGAACTTCGGCTCGGACGCCTTAACGCCGCGGGGGTCGAAGCCGACGATGTCGAAGCGTTCGACGAGTTCGGGTGCGAACGCCGAAAAGCCGGACCTGATGGATTCGACCAGTTCCAGTCCGCTGCCGCCGGGTCCGCCAGGGTTGACGAGCAGGTAGCCGACCCGTTCGTCGGGCAGCCGGGCGCGATGCAGGTTGAGGGCAATGCGCAGGCTGCCGGCGTCCGGTTCGCGGTAGTCCGCCGGGACCTCCAGGAAGGCGCACTCGAAGGCGCGGCTGGAGGCGCAGGGCTGCCAGTCGATGCCGATGTCGGCTTGGGCAGGCTCCGGCGTTGGTGTTGGGGTCGGCGTGGGCTCGGGCGTAGGGGTCGCCGGCGGTGTCGGGGTAGGCGTGGCGGGTGGGGTTGGAGCTGTGGTAGGCGTTGGTGTGC
>WTFW01000144.1 GCA_011523785.1 Chloroflexota bacterium
GGCGACGCCGCTTGTCGCTCCCGACAGGAGCGAGGGCGCTCTTGCCTCTCGCCAGCGACGCAACCCGCTCCCGCGGCAAGTGGTGCCAACGCACACCCTTTGGCCTTGCCGCCGACGTGCGCTCCGTACAATCAAGCGCAGAGTGACGCACCGGCCTGCCCCCAATGTTTGAGAGCCTGACCGAGCGCCTGTCCGGCGTCTTCGGCAACCTCGGCCGCCGCGGCCGCCTGAGCGAAAACGACGTGGACGCCGCCCTGCGCGAAGTCCGCATGGCCCTGCTGGAAGCCGACGTCAACTTCCGGGTCGCGCGCCAATTCGTGGCGTCAGTTCGCGAACGAGCGGTTGGCCGCGAGGTCACCCAGAGCGTCACCCCGGCCCAGCAAGTCACCAAGATCGTCCACGACAACCTGGTGGAACTGCTCGGCGGCGAGACTGCTCGCCTGGCCACCGCGCAGCGTCCACCGTCGGTGATTCTCATGGTCGGGCTCCAGGGCTCGGGCAAGACCACCGCCGCGGCCAAGCTGGCCCTGGCGTTCCGCAAGGACGGCGGCCGCCCGATCCTGGTCGCCGCCGACACCTACCGCCCGGCGGCCATTGCCCAGTTGCAAACGCTGGGCAAGCAGATCGACGTGCCCGTGCACGAGCAGGGCACCAGGCCCAGCCCGGTCGACATCGCCAGGCGCGGACTCGAACTGGGCGTCAGCAACGCCCATTCGCACGTCATCGTCGACACCGCCGGCCGTATCCAGCTCGACGACCGGATGATGGACGAGATCGAACAGATCAGCCGCGCCGTCAAGCCGGTCGAAACCCTCTTCGTCGCCGACGCCACCACCGGCCAGGAAGCCGTCAACGTCGCCCAGGCCTTCCACGCCCGCACGCCGCTCACCGGCCTGATTCTCACCAAGATGGACGGCGACGCCCGTGGCGGCGCCGCCCTATCCATCCGCTCCGTCACCGGAATCCCCGTCAAGTTCGTCGGCACCGGCGAGCAAATCGAGCCGCTGGAGGTCTTCCATCCCGACCGCATCGCCTCCCGCATCCTGGGCATGGGCGACGTGGTCACGCTGGTCGAACGTGCCGAGGAAGTCGTCGATCTCGAACGGGCCGAAGAGCTGCAATCCAAGCTTCGCAAGGCCACCTTTGGGCTGGACGACTTCCTGGAGCAGCTGAACCAGGTGCGCCAGATGGGCCCGCTCAGCCAGGTGCTGGGCATGTTGCCGGGCATGGGCGCCATGGCCAACAAGGCCGAGGTCCAGGCCGCGCTGGACGGCAACGTGGTGGGCCGCTTCGAGGCCATCATCCTTTCCATGACCCCGGCCGAACGCGCCAACCCCGACATCCTCAACGGCAGCCGGCGCCGCCGCGTGGCCCTTGGCAGCGGGACCTCCGTCCAGGAAGTCAACCAGCTACTCAGCCAATTCAAGCAGGCCCGCCAGATGATGCAGATGATGACTTCCGGCCGCCTGCCCGCCGGCCTGCGCAACCTCACCGGCCTCTAGCAGTCGGGGCCGCGCGCCGGGCAGCGGCAGCCTGGCGGGGTCGCGCTCATCCCCTGACATTCGCCGCCCGCCACGCAAAGGCGTACGCCGGCGCTTCGGCGGGCCGGTGCTGCGGCATGGGCGTAATGCAAAGACGCCGACCGCTGAGAGGCCCGGCTTGCAAGGCGGCTCAAGCCTCGGCGAACTCCGACATGACTTCGATGTTGGGGACCAGGCGGCCGTCGTGTTCAATCAGCAGTCGCTGGTCCAGAAGCAGTCGCAGGTCGCGCTGGATGGTGCGTTGACCGACCCGGCCATAGGTCATGGCTACCAGGACGTCGGGCGCAAGCTCTTGGTCAGGCACGCCGCGCAGCGACGGTTCCGTAATCCGCCGGACGACGTCCAGCATTCGTGATCGCCGTCGCTCGCCAAGTCCCGGCACCGCTTCAAGCCGCTCGCGCGCGTAGTCGCGAAACGCCAGGACGCGCACCATCGCCAGCAGCTCATCTCGAACGGCCGCCAGCTCGCTGGCCAGCCCCTGCGCCACGAACAGCACGAAATCCGTCAGGTCACCATCGGACCTGAACCGCGCCGCCGATAGCGCGCGGATGTAGTCGCCACGGTGCCGGTAGTAGTAGTTGGCGAGCGAGTAGAAGCCGACGGCGTGGATGCCGGCCCGGCAGAGCATGAAACTCTCGACGGCGCGCGAGGTGCGCCCGTTGCCGTCGCCGAACGGATGGATGCTGACCACGTAAAAATGGGCAAGCGCCGCGCGCACGATGGGGTCCCAGCGCAGCGCCTCGCCCTGGTTGAACCAGCGCAGGAACTCGGCCATGTGCCGGCGAACCTCCTCGCTGGTGGGTGGCGGTCGATAGTCGCCTACCGTGACGGCATGGTTTCGGTACTCGCCGGGCACGTTTCGCGCGTATGCCAGGCCGTCGGTTGTCAGCCGGTGGATTTCCCGTATCAGCATCTCGTCCAGCGGTCGCCCTGGATCCGACCGAGCGGTGCGCTGAACGAATTGCAGCGCCGCCTGGGCATTGCGGGCTTCGCGCTCGTCGTGTGCGCGGTCGGGCGGCAGCACCCGCCGGTCCGGAGCAGCGTGCAGCACCTCCAATGCTTCGGCTTCGGAAATGCGCGTACCTTCCAGTGCGGTCGTGCCATACACGGCGCGAGCCACATTGAGCGCGTAAAGCCGTTCGCGCACACCGGTGCTGACCGGGATTCCGCGCAGGGTCTCGGCGAGCGCGCGTGAACGCTCCATGGCTCGGATCAGGCTGGGCTCAGCCGTGCGGACGGTTACGTTGAAGTGGACTGACCAGCTGGGCATCCGAGATCCTTACCCTTCGACGAATCAGCAAACAATGACAGCGACGATGACGCGAGAGTTGTCCAGTTGCTTAAACCTGTTAGAAGGCAATATTGCAGGCGACAATGTCTACGTCAATGTCGCGGTCAGCGTCGCGGCGTTGGTACTTCGGTCGCCGTCAGCGCAAGGTGGAGGCTGGCATGGGCGGAGCGATCCAGCGCCTGCCAGTAGTTGAGGGTGTAGAGGGCGAAGGCGAGGCCGTTGGTGGTGTGGATGGTTGCCGGGTCGGTGGCGCCGCATTCGGTCAGGTCGTAGAAGAAACCGCCGTTGGGTGAGGCGAGGTGGCGGAACATGGCGGCGACGCAGCGGCGGGTTGCCTGGATGGACTCGGCGCGGCGGTGCGGGGTCTGGCGGCCGTACTCGGCCAGCAGGTGGACGGCGTCCATGTTGGCGCACATGCCGCCGTCGTGGAACAGGCCGTCACGCCGCCGGCAGGCGAGGGTAGCGTCGATCATCCGCTCAATCCCCGGCTCGTCAACTCCCAGGGGCCAGAGCAGGTTGAGGCCCAGATTGCGGTGGCCGCGCATGGCCCAGCCGAGGTCCACGTCCGGACCCATGCCGATGAAGCCGGTGGCCGGGTCGCGTCTGGACTCAAGGTGCGCCAGCACCTGGCGGGCCTGATCGTCCAGGTCGTCGACGCGGTTGGCGCCCGCGAACCGGGTATAGAACCACAGGTACTGGAAGGCGGCCTTGGCAGCGGCACGGGGATCTTCGGCCCAGGCTTGGTCCAGCCAGGGACGCCAGGCATCCTCGCCGGTCGGCGCCCACGGCAAGTCCGACAGGCGCTCCAGGCCGCGGGGGAATGGTTGCGGGCACTCGTCCAGTAGCTCGAATCCAATACGAACGACGGCGTCGAAGTGCATCCGCCAGGTTCCGATCCCGCCGCCGAGTTGGGTGGCGGTCGGCTCGTAGATGCCCAGGCCCGGGTTGTAGGCGGCGTCCAAGGCAGCCAGCGCGCGGGGACGGACGCGGTCGATCGCGTCCTGTGCGCCAACCTGTCGAAGGGCGGAGAGCGCCCAAACGGTCGTCTCAATATTGGCGGGGGCGCCGGGACGCGGGTTGTCGCGGAATGGCAGTGAGTCGTCGAGGTTCGTTTCGACCCTGGCCACATAGCTGACGATCCGGTCGCGCAGCCAGGACGGCGGGTTGTGGAGGCCGCTGGACTGCGAGATCAGGGGCGGCGGGGAGGCCCGATCCGATGAGTCGTCCTGGTCGGCCGGCACTTCTCTATTCCTCGCGACGGCGCCGGGGCTTCAGCCCTCGCGCGCGTAGGCCAGCATTCGGTCCCGGTCCATTCCCACCAGTCCGAGGTCCGCTAGTGTGCGGCGATTAGTGCCCAGCGGTTCGTGCAGGACGGTGAGGCCGAGGGTGATGACGGCATCCATCACTGGCGTGGCCACACCCAGCGCGGCGCCGAGGCCGGACCAGGCGCGCAGGCCGTAGGGCACGTCTTCGGAGAGCCAGCGGGTGTCGAGCTGGCCGGGGGCCTTGAGGGCGGTGAGCATTTGGCTGCCGTTGATGGTGGCCCAGAGATCGGGCGGATCGGACTTTGGGCCGAAGCCTGCGGCATGAAAGGCTTGGGCGGCGTCGGGCAACTGGTGGCCGAGGGCGGCGGCCACCGCCCGGCGCTCCCCGTCCAGCGCCATGATCGCTTCCACCACGCCGGGGGTGACGCCTTCGTCGTAGAAGTAGAACTCGCCGCGCGAGCGCTCGATGCGTCCGGCGTTAAGCAGCACGCCGGGCGGATGCACCACCGGGTTCATGGCGCCCAGGCCGCAGGCGAAGACATCAGGCAGAGCCACGATTCCGGGGAAGAAGCGTTCCAGCGCCGCATGCACGCGCCGGGTAGCCGTGGCCGGAAACACGCCCAGCCCCAGGTGCGGAACCACGCCCCAGATGGTGGCCTGGGCGGGACCGGTCTTGCGGCAGACGTAGGGGGCGGTGTCGGTCTCGGCCACCGCAGTGGGCGGCGCGCCGGCTTCGCGCAGAGTGCGGGCGACTTCCAGGGCGCCGAGAGTGCCGGGCATGAGGGTGATGGTGTGGTGGTCGCGCAGGTGGGGCGCGAGCGCTTTCGCCCACGGGGCGTGGCCGTAGGCCGGCACGATGACCATCAGCGTGTCCGAAGCCGCGGCGGCCTTCGCGACGTCGTCGGTGATCTCGGCAATCCGGGCCGAACCGCTGTGGGCGACGCCGAGCAGCTCGATCGTGCGCGAATCACGCACGGGCGCGATGGCTTCGGAGAAGTCCGGTAGTTCGCCCAGCGTGACCGAATGTCCGGCCAACGTCAGGTTCGCCGCCACCGCAAAGCCGGTATTGCCGGCGCCCAGCACCGTTACGTCCGTGGTCACTGGTTCCTCCCCGGCAGGGCGAACACTCACGTTAATCCTAGTGTGCGCCTGAGCGCGCGCTCACGCTGCAGGCCGCAAAAGCTCGACCAGCATGATCTTGGGGATGGGATCGTCCGGCAGATGGGGGTCGCCTGGGTCGGGCGGGACGTCAACGAGGCTGCGCAGGAGGAAGTCCGCCTGCCGAAACGCCGCGACCCATTCCTCGAAGGTCCGGTAGTAGAACGGAACTTGGTACTCGGATCGGTCCGTGCCGAACGTCTGGGTGAGCGGTCCCGACGCGAAGTAGCCGTCCACCTTGCCGCGGGTGACGATGGCATAGGGATTGTTCAGGGACAGGAGCAGGCGGCCGTTGGGCTTGAGGGCGCCGGCAATCCCACCTAGGACCCCGACCAGGTCCTCGCAGTCGTCGAGCACCATGTTGGCCGCTGCCAGGTCAAAGGCGCCTTGGTGCGATGGCAGTCCGCTGGCCAGATCCGCTTCCACGAAGTCGATCCCGTACGGGTCACGCGCCTCAAGACGGCGGGCGTGCTCGAGAAGCCGCGGCGAGATATCGGCCGCGACGACCTGGGCTCCGTGGCGAGCAAACAATCGCGCAACGTGACCCTCCCCGCTGCCCGCGTCGAGGACTCGCTTCCCCGAAACGTCGCCCGCCATGCACAGCAGACGGCGAGCCAGGTTGTCGAGGAAGCGGCGCAGCGAACCCGTGCGGGACTGGGCTGCGTACCAGTCGGCGATGGGGTCGTAGGCGGGCATCAGACCGCTGGGATCCCGGGCGCGTCCGACCAATTCGGATCGCGGGGCTCGAACGGCGCCCATTCATACTCGATGCTCCAGCCGGCGTAGCCGGTGAGCGGGCCGCCGCGGTGGGTGAGCACGCAGATGCCCTGGTACCAGGGACCGGGCCCGTCGCCGGGTAGTTGGCCGGAGCTGCGAACAACGAGCGCCGTTCGGCCACCGGGCAGGGTGGTGCGGAGAAGGGTGGGGCCGGGGGTGTGGCCGCAGAGGATCAGGTCGGCGGAAGCGACGGCAGGTCGGGACAACGCGGCGTCGATCTCCTCGGCGGTGAAGTCCGGCGTGTAGGCCGGATCGGTGTCCCAGATGGTTGCGAAGGGGTTGCCGGGCATGCCGTGGCAGACGTAGATGTCGCCCTGGCGGGCGCCGCTTAGCGAGAGCTCGCCAGGCAGCGCCCGCAGCCAGGCAAGGTCCGCGGGCGCGAGTTCGGCCTGTCCCCGTTCGATCTTCGACAGGAAATAGTCGGGGGAGTCGGGGCGACGCCGACGTCCGGCGACGGTGGCTTCCCAGCGCCGGGTGCCCCAATCGCGGAAGTACGCCTCGTTGTTGCCGTAGATGACCCGGACGTTCTGCGACCGCAGCAGGTCGATCGTCTCGCCCGGAGGATCCGGCGAGAATGGCGACGTGAGGAAGTCGCCGCAGTGGACGATCAGGTCGGGTGCATGTCCCCGGCACGCTGCCAGCGCGGCTTGGAGGCCGGGCACGAAGCCGTGGGTGTCGCCGATCAGGCACATGCGCATGCGGCTCGCGTCCGGGCTCAGCACGTCACCGGCATCGTTCCACACCTCCGTCCCACGCGATGGCAAGGTATGTGAGGAACCGCCGGGGTACGCGAGGGGTTGCAGCATGTCCGACGAGACGACGAAGTCATTTGCGGCGCACGCCAAGGACGCCCAGTGGGGACGGGATCTGCGGCCCTACTTTGCCTACCGAGACCTGGGGATCAAGGAAGCGACGGAGGGCCGGGTGCTGGCACACATCATTCGCGCGGAACAACCCTGCGACGGCCCCATGGGCTATCACTCGCATGCGCTGGACTTCCAGATGGTTTACCTGATCAGCGGCTGGGCGCAGCTGTACTTCGAAGACATCGGCGAGGTCCGCGTGGAAGCCGGCGATGCGTGGTACCAGGCGCCGGGAGTCAGACACGAGGTGCTGGAGTACTCCGACGACTGGCAGGTGCTGGAGGTCACCATGCCAGCCGAGTTCGAGACCCACGACGAGGTGCGTTAGGCGGATCGATGGACGGCTGTGCGCGCAATGAGGGTCGACGTTCGGAAGGAGTCGCTATCGGCCTTGTCCGACTACGCCTCCGTTCCGATTGCGTTCTCGACCTCGACCGTCCTTGAGGTCGAGTGGACTGCGAACGGGCTTGGCGGCGTCCGGATAGTCGAACGGCAGCTTGATCGGCCGTTCACAAAGGACTTTGACAGCGATGAGCCTGTCGCGGGCTGGCGCAGCCTCGGCGACATCTCGCACTGGGGATTCTTCGCCGCGTTCGTTGACGGACAGCGAGTCGGGGGCGCCGTGGTGGCCCACAAGACGCCGGGCGTTCACATGCTGGAGGGACGCGAGGACGTGGCGGTGCTGTGGGACATTCGGGTGCATCCCAGCGTTCGCCGCTGCGGAGTCGGGACGCGCCTGCTCGACCACGCCATTCAGTTTGCGCGCGTGTCGGGCTATGCGCTTCTGAAAGTCGAATCGCAGAACACGAATCCGGCCGCCTGTCGCTTCTACGCCAACAACGGGTTTGCGTTGGGCGGCGTGCGTCGGGGCGTGTATGCCGAGTACCCGGATGAGGTTCAGCTGCTGTGGTACCTGGACTTGCGATCAACGAGCCCGCGTGCATCGGGGCAGCTGCGGACTGAGTGAGATGCCAGAGTCACCGGTCAAGGCCGTGTTCTTTGACATCGACGACACGCTGGTGGATGACGCCGCAGCGACTCGAGCGGGGGCGATGGGCCTGTTCGACAGGTACAGGGATCGGCTGGGCGGATGCGACGAACGGCTCATGCAGCGCTGGATCGCATTGCTGGACCACCACTTCGAGCGCTACTTGCGCGGCGAGAGCTCGTTCATCGGGCAGCGCCGCGCACGGATTCGCGATCTGTTCGGACTGACACCGGACCAGATGCCCGACGCCGAAGTCGACGCCATCCATGAGGTCTACCGTGCGTTCTACTACGGGACCTGGCGGCTTTTTCCCGATGCCCTCGCAACCCTGGACGCTCTGGATGGTTACCGGCTCGGAGTCATCAGCAACGGCACGTCGGCGCAGCAGCGGCAGAAGCTGGCGGCGGTCGGCGTCCTGGATCGCTTCGCAGCCGTGATGATTTCCGAGGACATCGGGGTCGCGAAACCTGACCCGGGAATCTTCGAGGCAGCCTGCCAGGCCGTGGGCGCGTCGCCGTCGGCCTGCGTTCACGTGGGCGATCGGCTGGACACGGACGCGCGTGGGGCGCGCGACGCGGGCCTGACGGGGGTGTGGCTGAACCGACGCGGCCAGGATGCCGGAACCTCAGACGTCCCGATGATCGAGCGGCTCAGCGAACTGCCGGCGCTGGTTACCAGACGCCGAGCGTCCTGAGCAGCTCGGCGGCGAGGGGCAGTGGCCGGGACGGGCGACCGGTGATCCGGATTGACGTCTGGACGTCGGGGGCCAGGCGGATCAGGTCGCGAGCCTTCAACGCTTCGGCTAGAACGCCGTCGAGGTAGCGTCCCCACCACGCCTGGTTGACGACCTGGTTGAGGCTTTCCAGCGTGTGTCCGCCAGCCAGGGCGGCGGCGGCGCGCTTGGGACCGATGCCGCGCACGCCCCGGATGTTGTCCGAGGTGTCGCCGACCAGAGCCATGTAGTCGCACCACTGCCAGGGATCGACGCCGAATCGTGCTCGGATTTCATCGCCGTCCACAATCTGTTCGCCGCTCTTGCGCATGGTGTTGGCTATGACCACGTGGTCGTCGACTACCTGATAGAAGTCCCGATCTCCGGACACGATTACGCTGGTCCGGCTTGCTCCAGCTCCCCGGACAAGCTCGGCAATCACGTCATCCGCCTCGGCGTCCGTCGTTTCCTCGAACTCAAGGCCGATGGTCCGCAGGCCCGTGTAGATGGTGGGCAGCCAGGCCAGGTGGGAGTAGTCGGCGCCGGCGCGGTTGGCCTTGTAGTCCGGCGCCACTTCCGCTCGCGAGTTCGTTGAGCCTTCGCCATCGAAGACCACCACCGCCTCGCAGGGCGACAGGCCGTGGATGGCTTTCCGAAGGAGAGCAAAGAAGCCGAAAGCCGGCGTGACATCCTCGCCCTCGCTATCGCGGATTCGCGCGGGGAATCCGTAGGCGGCGCGCCAGAGGAGGTTGAGGCCGTCGACGAGGACGAGCGGTGGGAGGTTTGCCGCTGGACGTTCTCTGTCAGGGGGAGTCACGGAAGGCTGGCCCGCCAGACTTCTTCTCCTTCGTCGGTGGGCTTCCCGCTCCGGAGGAGTCCGATACTCCGAGCCACCCGGTGCGAGGCGACGTGATCCGGGTGAATGCTGGCGCGGACTTCATGCACACCAAGGTCGTCGCGAAGCCATTGCAGCACCCTCCGACTTGCCTCGGAGGCGTAGCCCCGGCGCTGAAATGGAACACCGACGACCCAGGCCAGATCGGCTTGGCCCGCCTTGACGCCGGCCTGCACGTAGCCCACGACTGACTGGTTCGCAATCAAGCGCAGCGTCCAGTTCAGCCAAAGTTCATCGCCGTTGGGCGAGCGGCGGGACTCCCGGCGACGAATCGTTGCTTTGACCTCGTAGGCCGATCCGGGGGGCCGGCTTCCGGTGAAGGCGTGGATCTCGGGATCCTTGAGCAGTTCGAAGAGCGCGTCCGTGTCGCACTCCACCATCGGAGTCAGTCGGAGACTGTCGGTTTCAAGGGTCCAGTCGGCGTCGCAGGAACAGTTGAATTCGGGCGATCCCGCAGCTTCACTCCAGCCCGAGGCTGCGCAGGCGTTCGTTGAGGTCGCTGCAGTGCGTGTCACTATCGCCATCCAAATCCTCGGCGTCCGCGCACCAGGCACATCGGAGGGCACCTTGCGCAAGATTCGACAGGCCGTGGTCATCGCCGTCGCCGCATGGCTGCTGACCTCAGCCCCAGCGCTGGCAATCTGGCCGACCACTTGCGTTGAGGCCAACGACGCCTTCGAGTACGCAGCCGGCCGCTTGCACAACGTCGGCATCTATGAGCGAGTCTACCCCGACCCCGTTGTGGCCGAAGCCGCCTGCCAAAACGACCACGGCGACGATCTGCGCAGGTCGTTCGCATGGGCGTTTCGCGACGAGCGGCCGCAGCCGCCCGCTGCCCCGACGAATCTCCGGGGGCATCCGGACTGGTCCCGCGTTCGCGACGTGGCCCAAGCGCGCTCGACAGACTCCATCCTGTCCCCGCAGATCGCAGATTCCGTCATTCAGCGGGGTGCGGTCGATGCCTTCCTGCGGGGCGTCGATGATGGGGTGCAGTACGGGCGCTGGACCTGCGATCAGTCCTGGCGATCAATGGCCTGTCCGCTGGCCCCGGAGCAGCCGGGCGGGCGGTCGCCGCCGCCAGCGACCGCCGGCGGACCACAGGTTAATGCCACCCTGCGGCCCGCCTGGGAGGTGCTGCGTCGCAGTCACGCTGGCTCGCGATTGACTGGGCTCCCAGGCAACGAGGCCGTCGTTGAAATTGACTGGGCCGCCGATCTCCCGGGAACGGCCCTGGCGGGCTGGGCGCCGAATGTCGGGCTCATCGGCGTCGCCCCCGGCTTGCGCGGGGAGCGGGCCGAAGTCCTGGCCGCAGTGATCGCACACGAGTTCTGGCACGCAGTCTCCCCAATCCCCGACGAGAGCGGGTTCGACAACTGCGTCGCGGACGAGGTGCGGGCATTCATTGCGCAAGCGGCGGTCTGGCAGGAGATTTCGCCTGGCAGCCTGCGGTCGCCGCTGGAGCAGGCCCAGCAGCGCCTTGTGGATCTGTGGTTGAGCGATCCCGGCGACGAGGGACGCAGCGTGCCGGAGGACGTATCAGGTTATCCGGGCCTGCGAGCACACGCGCTCTACGACTACGACTACGTGACGACCTGCGCGGCCTGATCGGTAGCCTCATCTCACGGCGACCGGCGGTGGATGGGCAGGCGAGGACAATGACCTGGAGGCGGCGGCGAACCAGCGGACGGCCACCCTTGGCATCCCACCAGCGGAGGTTTATACCGTCGACGACACCCATCAGCGCGAGCGTCGCCACTGGAATCTGGCGTATCGACTTCCGAGGCTCGCTCGCGCACGACGCCAAGTGTGCGATCTGAGTGGTCTGATCCGTCAGTAGGGCGACTTTAGTCCGTCAAACATTGGAAAGTGCCGGACGTTGGTGGTTAGGAGATCTGCATCGAGAAGCATCGCCGTGCCCGCGATAAGAAAGTCGACATCGTCGATGCCCTGGTGGGCCCGGCGGTACTGCCGTGCCAGAGAGCCCGCCGCGCGAACCACTGATTCGTCGACCGGCACCCAGGTGAGTGCGGCGCAAAAGCGCTCCAGGTCGTCACGCTGGTCGTGGCGCACGCCCGCCAGCAGTTCAAATCGCACGACTTCGCTCGCGGCTACCGGTTCACCGCTCGCGATGAGTCGACGCAGGAGATTGCTGGAAGCCTCTACGCCCCGCAGGTGGTCGATGGCCACCGAGGTGTCCAGCAGGTTCATTCCAAACCGAGCTTGCGTAGCCGTTCGTTGAGATCGCCGCGAATAGCGTCCACATACTCAGCACCCGTGTACGGGTAATCGGACCACGAACCAGCCGTAGCTTCGATCGCCAGCAACTTGTCCGCCGTTGAGAGCGTCCCATATGCGCGCCGAACCGCGCGCCGAATCAACTCTGACCGCGAGGCGCCCGTGGCTTGAGCGGCGCGGTCCAGGAGGGCACGCTCTTCGTCTCCGAGATACACCTGAGTTCGATCCACGACGCCATTATACACCATGTGGTGTCTGAAGCTTGATCTCGAGCTTTGGCTGCCGCGAGCGCCAGTGCGCCAAGCGTATGTCGTGCAGTAGCCAGTGCGACCAGGTCATAGACTTGGCACCGGCGGCGATCTGGCGGACGGCCACTTGGCTACGTCTGTTGGGATCAGTTCTGGCGAGGGTCCGGCATTCATGACGGTGGCGAAGCGGCTGGTGGCGTTCTACCTGGTGGCTATCGGAATCGTCGTGGCCGTGAGTTTCATCCTGACGCCGGTCTATAACGACGGAACAATCGACTACCCGGTCTGGCGGATCCTGAACTGGTTCATGGTGGCCGCGGCGCTGGCGATCCTGGTGGTTGGCTTCCGGCGGCGGCGTGACCCGGAACGCGCGGACGTCAGCGCCGTCGAGTACCTGCGAGGCAGCTTTGCCTACTACGGGGCCATCGTGCTGGTGATGCTGATGCTGTGGGAGTGGTACTGGACGCTGAATCCCTCCAGCGAATCCGGCGATGCGGTGACGGCGCACCTGATCTACTTCCCGCTGGTCAACGCACTGTTCGTAGTCCTGGCGCTGGCTAGCGGACGCTATCTCTGGGTCGAGGCGGGCGGCTCGTCGGACTCGGAGGCGTAGCGCGTCAGGGCCGGCCGATGCGTTACGGTTCGGCAACCTAAACGCGCGAGGCTGCTCTGCCATGTCCGACGATTCGTTTCGCGTTGCCCTGACCGACGGTTTGCGCCACGAGCGGGTGGTGGAGCACCGCCAGCCGTTGGATGCGATCGGCGCCACGCTGGACGTTGTGCCGGCGCCGACCAGCGACGAGGAAGCGGTGGATCGGCTGGCCGGGTACCAGGGCGTGATCTACTCGCACGGGCACTACCGCCTGCACACATTTGATCAGCTGCCAGATCTGCTGGGCGTGATCGCGCCAACGGTGGGCGTGGACCACGTGGACATCGAGGCCGCCACGGCGGCCGGCGTGGTGGTGGGCAACATCCCCACCTTCGCTACCGAGCAAACGGCCGACACGGCGCTGTACCTGATCCTGGGAGCGGTGCGTCGCATCCCGCGAATCCTGCACGAGTGGGAGGCCGGGCACCGCAACATCGCGGAGTGGGAGCGCCGGATCGACCACATCGGCGACATGCGCGCCAGCACGCTGGCGCTGATCGGGCTGGGCCGGATCGGCCGGGCGGTGGCGGTGCGGGCGCAGGCCTTCGGCACGCGCTGCATCGCCTATGCGCCTACCGTCTCGCCGTGGGAGGCGCAGGGGCTGGGCGTGGAGCTGGTGGGGTTGCACGAGGCGTTTGCGCAGGGCGATATCGTCTCGGTGCACCTGCCGTACACGCCGCGGACGCATCACTTCGTGGACGCCGACCTGCTGGCGCGGATGAAGCCCACGGCCGCGCTGATCAACGTCTCACGCGGCCCGATCGTGGACGAAGCGGCGCTGGTGGCGGCGCTCGAGTCCGGCGCCATCGCGGCGGCGGGGGTTGACGTGTTCGAGTCGGAACCGCCGACGCCGGAAACGGCGCTGATCAACCTGCCGAACGTGATCTGGACGCCGCATATCGGGGGTTCGACTTCGGTGAGCGTGCATCGCGTGGGCGAGGGATCGGCCGAACAGATGGCCTGGGTCGCGCAGGGGTACTGGCCGCGGGACACCGTCAACCCGGAGGTAGAGCCGCGGAAGCCGTTGCGGCGGCGGGGCTATCCGGAGAGGTCGTGAGCACGGGCCCCATCCGCTGGGGAATCATGTCCGCGGCGCGAATTGCGCGGCGGTCGGTGGGGCCGGGGATTCGGAAGGCTCGGAATGGGGTGTTGGGGGCGGTGGCGAGCCGGTCGTTGGAGCGGGCGCGGGGGTTTGCGGCGGAGCTGGAGATTCCGACGGCGTACGGGTCGTATGACGAGTTGCTGGCGGATCCGGAGATCGACGCGGTGTACATCCCGTTGCCGACGTCGCTGCATCACCGCTGGGTGATCGCCGCGGCGCGGGCGGGGAAGCATGTGCTGGTGGACAAGCCGTTTGCGGTGGACGCGACCGAGGCGGTCGAGATGGTGGATGCCTGCCGGGCGGCGGGGGTGCAACTGCTCGAAGGTTTCATGTACCGCTACGACCCGCGGCACGCGCGGCTGCGGGAATTGGTGGCAGAGGGGGCGATTGGCGACTTACGGCAGATCAATACTGCGTTCTGTTTCCCGATCACCCGCGATCTGGCGAACGTGCGGCTCTCGACCGAGCTGGCCGGCGGGGCGCTGGGGGACTTGGGGACGTACTGCGTGAGCGTCAGCCGCCTGCACATGGGCGGCGAACCGCGGCGGCTGTCAGCGCGGATGACGGACGACCCGGAGTTTGGCGTGGACTTTGACGGGAACGCCCTGCTGGAGTTCGAAGGGGGTCGAGCGGCCACGCTGGCGTTCAGCTTCAAGACCTGGCGGCGGCACTTCCTGGAGTTGATCGGTACCGAGGGGACACTTCGCGTCGACCGTCACGTGCTGGCGCCTGGGGAATCGGCGAGCATCGAGATCCAGACCGTGCGCGGGACCGTGACGGAACGCTTTGCACCGTTCGACACCTACCAGGCCGAGGTTGAGAATCTGGGTGACGCGATCCGCGGCGAGGCGGCGCCGCTGGTGGACGGCAACGAGGCGATCCGCCAGATGCGGGTGCTGGACGCCGTTCGCGCCAGCGCGCAGAGCGGTGCGTGGGTTGCGCTGCAGGAGTTGAACGCGGGGAGGGCGCGATGAAGCGGGTAGCGAAGCCCGAGGGCAAGTTCAACGTGGTGCTGGAGGACGCGCCCGTGCCGGCGGTCGGCCCGCACGACGTGCGCGTGCGCAACGTGCGCAGCCTGATCAGCCGCGGCTCCGAGTTGTGGCGTCGTTACATCCGGCCCGAGGCCGTGGATCCGCAGATCATGGGCTATTCGGTGGCCGGCGTGGTGGATGCCGTGGGCGCCGAGGTGGAGGGGTTTGCGCCGGGCGATCGAGTGGGGGTGTCCGGGCCGCATGCACAGTTCGTGGTGCAGGACAGCCGGGTCGCCTCGTCATCTGACGGTCCAAGAATCGTGCGCATCCCGGATGGGCTGGACTTCGAGCAGGCGACGTTCTGGCCGCTGACCACCAGCTCGGTGATGTGGATCGACAACGACGACATCCAGCCGGACGACACGGTGGTGATCGTGGGCCAGGGGCTGGTGGGCAGCCTGATGCTGCAGGTGGCCCGGGCGAACGGCCGGGGCCGGCTGGTGGCGGTGGACGCGCTACCCAACCGCTGCGCGCTGGCTACCGAGGTGGAAGCCGACGAGGTGATCAACGCCTCGGACGTGGACCCGGTGGCGCGTGTGCTGGAGCTGACGGACGGGCGCGGGGCTGACGTGGTGATTTACGCGGTTGGCGGGCGCGCCGGCCTGCGCGCCTTCGACCAGGCTCAGCGCATGACAGCGACCGGCGGGCTGCTGCAGGTGGTGGGGCTCTATGAGGACGAGCCGCTGCCGCTGTCGTCCAGCGCCATCCAGCGCAAGCGCCTGATCGGCGGGGCGCTGCCCGATAGCGATCGGGTGGCGGCTTCCGCGCGTTCCCTGGAACTCCTCGCCGAGGGCCGCATTGCCACGGATCGGATGGTGACACACCGGTTTCCGTACCAGCAGGCGCCGGAGGCCTTCCACTTTCTGCACGACCATCCGGAAGCGGCGCTTGGGGTGTTGATTACCTGGGACGACTAAGGCCTACTCGCGTTACACAGTGGGAGCGGCGAGTGCTTGCCGCTGGACGCGGCCGGGTGCATGCTGATCGGGAACTGTTGATCGTGGCGAGATTTCAATGTCCAGGCGGAACGGAGCGCTCAGTAGCCCTCCGAAGGACGGAAAGCCCCGGCGGCTCAGCGACCACACGCGCACGCTACGCCGACGAATCCAGCGGTTCGAGTTGCGCTACGAGATGACCACCGAGCAAATGCTCGAACGAACCGCGACCGGCGAGCTCCGGGAGACGGCCGAGATTTCGCAATGGCAGTACGACGCCGACGTGCTGGACTTCCTGACCGCCAAAGGGGCGAGAAGCACGGCTGGCTCAGGTTTGACCGCTACCGGCTGATCAACCGCGAAGTCCTGGCGAACCGCTGGTTCGTCATTGAGGACCGCACGCGGTTCGTTCCGGTTGGGAGTCGTGGCCAGCCAGCAGCGTACTCCTGTGAGGGTGTGGTGGTCTGTCGTGGCGGTATCGAAATCGAGGTCAGGAAGCTGTTGGACGCGCGGCTGCGCGCGGGTCTCGTAGAGGTACGTGGGCTCAAGTACAACTACCACGCGAGGATCGTCGGAGGAACGGTAGGTCGGAACGTGCTTCGCTACGACAGCGGTTACGCCCATACGCCGGGGGTGTATCACCGGCATGAGTATGACCTTGCGACCGGCGAAGACCGGCTGACCACGCTGAGCCGGGAGGAGTTTCCGGTCCTGAGCGAAGTGGTGGACGAGCTGGCGACGATGTACCCGGGCGCCAGGTAGCCGGTGATTCCCGAGCCTTATTCGGAGTTCTTGGTTCCGGCGTGGGGTGTGCTGCGCTGGTGGAGCGTATTGCTG
>WTFW01000133.1 GCA_011523785.1 Chloroflexota bacterium
GGCTTTCGGGGTGCTTGCAGGGGGCGGTTGCGTCCGCGGCGCTGCGCGGCGAGAGCCGGAAGGCAGTTGAACTGGCGGGGACGTATGCCGGGATGTTCGAGGCGGGCTGCTTTTTCCTGGAACTGCAGGATCACCGGCTGGAGGCGGAGCACCTGGCGAACGCCGGGGTGCTGGAGGTTGCGCGGGACACGGGGCTGCCGCTGGTGGCGACGAATAACGTCCATTACCACGACCGGGCGCGCGCGCAATTGCAGGACGTGCTGGTGTGTATCAAGCACACCGTGACGCTGGAAACGGCGGGGCGCCGGTTGCGGCCCAATCACGAGTTCGTGTTGAAGTCGGCAGTGGAGATGGCGCGGATTTTCGCCGGCGTCCCGGAGGCGATCAGCAACACCGTGCGCGTTGCGGAGATGTGCGAGTTCGACCTGAGCAAGAAGCTGGCGTACGGCTTGCCGGCGTATCCCACGCCGGAGGGCGAGTCGGAATACCGCTACATGGAGCGGTTGGTCTGGGAGGGGGTGCGGCGGCGCTACCCCAACCCGGACGCGACGGTGCGGGAGCGGGTGCTGCAGGAACTGCGGTACGTGGAGGACCAGGGGCTGGCGGGGTATTTCCTAACGGTGCGGGACCTGGTGGGCTTCTGTCACCGCAACGAGATCCTGGTGAACACGCGGGGGTCGGCGCCGGGGTCGATCCTCTGTTACGTGCTGGAGATCTCGATGGTGGATCCCATCGCGGCGGGGCTGATGTTCGAGCGGTTCATGTCGCCGGACCGGGACGAGCCGCCGGACATCGACCTGGACATCGAGCACCAGGAGCGCGAGCGGGTGATCCAGTACGTGTACCAGCGCTACGGGCGTCGGCGGGCGGCGATGGTGGCGAACGTGATCTGCTTTCGCGGGCGCTCGGCGATCCGCGACGTGGGCAAGGCGCTGGGGCTGCCGCCGGCCCAGGTGGACCGGCTGGCGCAGCGCTTGCAGTGGCATCCCAGCATCGAAATGCCCGACCCGGACCAGGCGGGCGGGGACCTGCCGACCGAGGTTTCGAGCCGGGTGGGGCGCGATCTGCTGGAGTTGAGCCGGCAGATCGTGGACTTTCCGCGGCACCTGGGGATCCATACCGGAGGAATGATCATCTCGTCGCGTCCGCTGGATGGCTCGGTACCGATCGAGCCGGCGACGATGGAAGGGCGCAGCGTGGCGCAGTGGGACAAGGACGACTGCGCGGACGCGGGGCTGCTGAAGATCGACCTGCTGGGGCTGGGGATGCTGACGCTGGTGCAGCGGGCGTTCCGGCTGATCGAGCAGCGGCACGGGCGGCGGCTGGCGCTGGCGGATTTCAGGTTCGACGACCCGAAGGTCTATGACGCGATCTGCGCGGCCGACACGATTGGGATGTTCCAGGTGGAGAGCCGGGCGCAGATGCACGTGCTGCCGCAGACGCGGCCGCGGTGTTTTTACGACCTGGTGGTGCAGGTGGCGATCATCCGGCCGGGGCCGATGACGACCAAGATGCACCGGCGCTGGATCCTGCGACGGATCGGGCTGGAAGCGGACGACCCGGTGTGGCCGGGGCTGGCCCCGGTGCTGGAGCGCACGCTGGGGCTGCCGATCTTCCAGGAGCAGTGCCTGCAGATCGCGATGGTGGCGGCGGGGTTTTCGGCGACCAAGGCCGACGCGCTGCGGCGGGCGATGAGCCGCAAGCGGTCGCTGGCGCACATCCAGGCGCTGCAGGAGGACCTGCTGCAAGGGATGGCCCGGAACCGCATCCCGGCGGCGACGGCGGAGCAGATCTACGCACAGATCGAGGGGTATGCGGGGTATGGGTTTCCCGAGGCGCATTCGTGCGCGTTCGCGCTGCTGGTGTACGTCTCGGCGTGGTTGAAGGTGCATCACCACGCGGAGTTCAGCTGCGCGATTCTGAACAGCCAGCCGATGGGGTTTTACAGCGCGCACACGCTGGTGGGGGACGCGCAGCGGCACGGGGTGACGGTGCATCCGGTGGACATCCAGCGCAGCCGGTATGAGTGCACGATCGAGGCGGACGGTGGGATACGGATGGGCTACCGGTACGTGGAGGGCCTGGGGGAGGCGTACCGCGAGCGGTTGGATGAAGAGATTGGGCGCGGGCCGTATGGCTCATTGGAAGACTTCTGCCGACGGACGCGGTTGCCGATCAATATCTTGGAAGCGCTGGCCACGGCGGGGGCGTTTGGAAGCCTGGGGTTGAGCCGGCGGGAGGCCCTGTGGCAGGTGCAGGCCTATGCAGCAGCCGCGCATGGCGGGGAATTGCCGGGGCTGGCGGCGGAGCTGGAGGAGCCGGTGGCGCTGCCGGCGGCGGACTCGCTGGTGCAGGCGCACATGGACTTTGCCGCGACCGGCCTGTCCACGCGCTGGCGGGGGCTGGAGTTTCTGCGGACGAGGCTAGCCGAGGCGGGGGTGCTGCGGGCCGCGGACCTGCTCGAGTTGGCAGCCAGCCGGCCGCGGCCTCAAGGCGGCCAGGTTTCGATTCCAGCGGCGGTGCGGCGGCCGGGTGGAGGCTCGGCCGGTGGAGACCTTGGCGAAACCCGAGGATTGTGCCCGAAAGACCCTCACCCCCGAATCACGTCTGGAGCAGGCTCAAACCCTCGCCCAGAGAGACCTTTGCGTCACCCAGGGGTGGGTGCCCGGAAGACCTCTCACCGATTTCGGCCGAAGACGGCCGAATCTGCCTCTCCCCCAGGAGAGGGTGA
>WTFW01000103.1 GCA_011523785.1 Chloroflexota bacterium
CGGTTAGACCGGTGAATGCGTTCGTTGATGGACGCCCACACGTCTTCCTCGGTCACGACGTCTCCGCCTCGGCGCCGGGCCCAGTACTCCGCCTCACGCACGATGTCGCTGATGTCTCCGAATTGAGTGGAGAGCTTGGTGCGGTCGCCGGCCAGCCGCACGCCCTCTTCCACGATCCGCGCCACGGCGGATCGGTCGAAGTGCCGCAGGCCCTCATCGGCGCAGCGGGCTGCGATGAACCGCGCGTAGCGCATGGAGTTCTCCGCGTTCAGTTCGATTTCCGTCTCGAACTCCGCGAGGACCTTGAAGAGTTGCCCAAAGTCGGGGTCAAGCTCGTAAAGCAGCGCGTAAACGTCGGGCGAACCGACCAGCGCGACCTTGACATCCAGCGGGATCGGTTGCGGCTCAAGCCGAACCGACAGGGGCAGGCCAAGGTCCTCGGCCGCGCTTTCAATTCGCACTCGTTCATTGCGCAGAGCGCGCTTGAGGGCGGCGTAGGACGTGCCGGATTGCAGCAGGTCGTTCGCGTCCAGTACCAGGTAGCCGCCGTTCGCCCGGTGCAGGGCTCCGGGCTGAATCAGCGTGAAGTCGGTGACGCTGACGCCCAATTCCGTCCGCGTCTCGACCCGGCCGAACAGGTGCGGATGGGTGGGGTGGGTATCGCGCACCAGGGGCGCGCCGGTGCCTGGCTCGTGCGTGACCAGCACGTTGACGCGATAGGGGACGTACGGGTCGGACTGAGGACCCGGCCCCTGCGTTGGCAGCGCGGTTGAGTCGGACTCCAGGAAGTTTTCATGGTGCTGGGTAATGTGAGATTCGATGGCATCGAGATGCGTGGTGACATGCGGCAGGGCCTGGTACTCCTCGCGCAAGTCATCCAGGAGGGGACGCGCCACGCTGCGCGCCACGTCGGCGCTCAGTTCGCTGAGCGTGGAGCGCGCCGCGCGCTGGCGTCGCCGCAGGCGCCGCATCAGGCGCCCCAGCCGCTCCTCGAGTTCCTGGCTGGCTGCCTGGATGCGTTCGCGCTCGGCCTCCGGCAGGTCGCGCAGCGCCTCGCTCGACATCGGGCGGCCGTCCCGAATCGGCGACACGCCCAGCCCCGCTGGCAGTTGTCTGACCTCGAAGCCGCGGTCCGAAGCCTGCTGTTCGAACGTGCTAAAGGCCTCGCGCCGCTCCGTTTGCACGGCCTGGGTCACCGCGTCGCGCTGGTTCTGGTACTCCTCGGTGTCGAAGGCGCGCTGCATGTCATGGCGCAGCGTCTCCACAACCTCGCGCAGTTGGGTTCGAAAGGTAGGGGCCTGGCCGGCGGGCAATCGCAGGGCGAGCGGTCTGTGGCTATCGTCAAAGTTGTGGACGTAGCACCAGTCGTCCGGGGAGGGGCGGCGCGCGGCTTCGGCCTGCAGCCGCGCCATGATCATTGACGTGCGGCCGGTGCCCGGAATGCCGGCGGCGTAAATGTTGAACCCGCGGCTGCGAATGTCCACGCCGAATTCGAGCGAGCGTTCGGCTCGCTCCTGGCCGATCAGCGCGTCGGGCGGCGTGAGCTCCGCGGTGGACCGAAACGGCAGGTCGCCTGGGCCGCAGGTCCACCGCACCTCAGCGGCCGTGAGTCGCCGTGCTCCGCCGCCTGATCTGTTTCGATCTGACACGCCCGAACTGGCCATGCTCCAGCCCTCCGGGCGGCAAGCGCGCGAAGTCTAGCAGCGGACCCGGCCCCCGCGTTCGCCGAAATCTCTACACTGCGGACGCCTGAGCCAGGGTCCGACCTCATGAAAATCCTTATTTACATGCCCAGTCACTGGGCAGACGAGTGGACCGAGATGCCGGCGCTCTTCCCGGATCACGACTTCGCCTTCGTTTACGAGGTGTCCGCCGCGGTCACCGAGATTCGGGACGCCGAAGTCTTGATCGTGCTCGGCGCGGCGGTCGAGCCCGAAGTGCTTGACGCCGGCACGTCGCTAAAGTGGCTGCAGGTGGCCAGCGCGGGAATCGACTCGCTTGCCGCCCTGGGGGCCGACCGCTACGGCCATCTCGTTGTCACCAACGCGCGGGCGCTGCTGGCCTCGCATGTGGCCGAGTCGGCCGTGGCGTTGCTGACGGCCCTGACCCGCGGAATCCACTTTTCCGCCTTGCGACAGGCCGAGCATCGCTGGGACAACAGCTACGACTACGACGAGGTGGCCGGCAAGCGGGCGCTGATTGTGGGCGTCGGCGGCATTGGCCGCGCCGTTGCCAGCCGCTATCACGCCCTTGAGATGGAAGTCCGCGGGGCCGACGTGTTCGCCGGCGAGCCGGACAACGCCCTCAAGTCGGTTCATCCGGTATCGGAATTGCTTGATCTGCTTCCCGAGACTGACGTGCTGACCCTGTGCTGCCCCTACACGCCGCAGACCCATCACATCGTCAATCAGGCAGTGCTTGACGCACTACCTGACGATGCCTATCTCATCAACGTAGCCCGCGGCCCATGCGTCGACACGGCCGCCTTGATCCGGACCGTGCGCGCGGGCCGGCTGCGCGGCGTGGGGTTGGATGTCGTGGAACAGGAGCCCCATCCGCCCGACAGTGAAGTCTGGGACCTGCGGAACGTCCTAATCACGCCCCACATGGCCGGTGCCTCGCCCCGCCGAGGCGAGCGCGTGGTCCCCTTCGTGACCGACAACCTGCGGCGATATATCCGTGGCGAGCCGCTCAACAACGTCGTGGATCTGGCCCGCGGTTTCTAGCTACCCGACACGCGCTCAGGCGGTGCCGTCGAATCCTGTCAGCGGCGCCTAGATCGTGTTGCTCAGACCGCCGTCAATCGCGATGGCCGCGCCGGTAATGTAGGCCGCACGGGGTGAAACCAAGAACGCCACCAGGTCGGCCACCTCGTCCGGGTTCCCGATGCGGCCAAGCGGTACGCCCACGCCGGCGCGCTCGTAAAACTCGTCCAGCGTGCCGTGGCGTCCGGTCGTTTCCCAGCGGCGTTCCCACTGGGCGCTGCGGATCGACCCGAGCATCACGGTGTTCACGCGTACGCCCGCGTCGGCGTATTCCTTGGACATGGCCTTGGTCAGGGCAATGCCGGCGGCGCGGGTGACGGACGTAGGCACCGAAGCCTGCGACGGCTCGCGCCCGCCGGTGGAAGTGATGTTGACGATGGATCCGCCGCCCCGACGCAGGTAGGGCAAGGCCGCCCGCGAGCAACGGATGGCGCCGAACAGCTTGACGTCAAGATCGGCTTGCCAGATCTCATCGCTCGCCCCGTCAAAACGATGAGCTCCCGGACCTCCCGCGTTGTTCACCACGATGTCCAGGCGGCCCAGGCTACGCACGGCTGTAGCCACAAAGACTCGAGCGTCGTCGGCTCGGCTCAGGTCCGCCTGAATTGGAAGGACGCGCCGACCGCTTTGCTGCGCAATGTCGTGGGCGGCGTCCTCCAGGACGTTACGGCGCCGCGCGGCGATGGCCACATCGCAGCCCTCGCGGGCGAGAGCCGCCGCTATCGCCCGGCCGACGCCCTCGCTGCCGCCGGTGACCGCAGCGGCCATGCCCTCAAGCTGGAGATTCACAGCGGATTCGGATCAGGTCGCGGCGTCTCCGGCTGCCGCGCGCTCACGCATCAGAAGCTCACGCCCCTTGCGGATGATCTCCTCGCGCTGCCGCTGCTGCCAGCTCATCCCGGTCTTGGAGATGAACCAGAGGCGACGAGGGTAGCCCGGGATGCCGATCCAGACCACTTCCTGCCACGGCGGCATGCGGGCGGGCGGCGCCACGCCATCCCAGTGCACGGGGGTTTCGTTGATGGTGAAGGCCACAAGCTGCTCCCTGGGCGTCGGCTATTCGCGAAGCGACCGCCGCACATTATCGATCAGGCTCCGATGCGCGTCTGGCGACTGCTCCCGCTCCGCCAGCTTTCGCCGTACGGAGCGTTCGCCGTAGTGCCGCATGGCCATGTACACGGCCGAGGCGACCAGCACGATGATCCCAATCGCCCCAATCGTGTTCTGCAGTTCCTCCCGAAACCACCAGAACCCCGTGAGCACCCGTAGTCCAATCACGATCAGGTAGATCGTGGCCGTGACTGAGATGGCGTACGCCAGCCGGCGCCGCATCCCGCTGTAAATCAGGAACGGGATCGTCGCAACCAGCATCCCCAACAGGAGCACGCGGAACATGGCCAAGGCTCAGGCGCGCATCGCCTGATCGTAGCACCGGCCCTGCCTGACCCGATTGAGCGGGGCGATGTTTCACCTGAGACTCTGGGCTGGCCGCACCGCGCAAAGCATCGGTCACCCCCGCTGGTTGAAGGCGCAATGCCCGCCCATGCGCTAGGCTAGGTATCACCCGCATGACGCTGGCCTTGGCGGCGCATACCGTTCGCGCGGTGGGCTCCGTCTGGTCCGTCTTCTATTGAGAGCTGCAACGCCCACCACGCCGATGAACGACCATCGACGAATGACCCGCACCGCAAGGGTCGGGCGTGCTGCGCGTATATCCAGTCCACGGCCTCCGGCGTCGCGCTAGTCGTTCCACCAGTCGCCTGATCGAGAGGATCCCTACCGTGGCCGCCATGTACGACCCGCGCTATGAGCACGATTCGTGCGGCGTGGGCTTTGTGGCGGACATCCAGGGGCGCCGCTCGCATCGAATCGTAGAGCGGGCGCTTGAGGCTGTGGCCTCGCTTACGCATCGAGGCGCAATCGCAGCCGACGCCCGCACCGGCGATGGCGCCGGCGTCCTCACACAGCTTCCCCGCGAGTTGCTGCAGAGCGCCTACGCGGATGTCGGATGGTCCAGTGTTGACCCGGCGCGTATGGCCGTCGGCGTCTTCTTCCTGGACGCGCATGACCCGCGCGGCACGCATCGCGCGCAGGTGCTGGCCAAGGCGATTTGTGCCCGGCGGGGCTTCAGCGTGGCGGGCTGGCGCGACGTGCCGCTCGACCGCGACGTGCTGGGCGCGTCCGGCGGTCGCACGATGCCCGACATCAAGCATTTGCTGCTGGTCGATAACCAGGATCCGAGCGACCTCTTGCCCACGGAGCAGCGACTCTTCCTGGGCCGCAAGGAACTGGAGAGCCGGCTGCGTGCCGAATCCCTGGATGCCAACTACGTGGTCTCGCTCTCCTCGCGCACCATCGTCTACAAGGGCCTGATCGTCGGCACCGAGGTTGGGCACTTCTTCAAGGACCTCAGCGACCCCCGATACCGCACGGCCGTCGCGGTGTTCCACCAGCGCTACAGCACCAACACCAGTCCCACCTGGGAACTGGCCCAGCCGTTCCGGATGCTGGCGCACAACGGCGAAATCAACACGCTCGACGGCAACCGCAATTGGATGTTCGCCCGCGAAGGCGGGCTGGAGCATCCCCTCTTCGGCGCGGACACGGCCGTCCTTCGGCCCATGACGGACCGCGTCGGGTCCGCCATGTCGGACTCGTGCAGCCTCGACCAGGTGCTTGAGTTGCTCACCCATTCCGGACGCAACCTGGTGCACAGCGCCATGATGCTGGTGCCGGAAGCCTGGCGCGATGCGCGGGAGATGCCGGCTGAGCTGAAGGACTTCTACGCCTATCACGCCTGTCTCATGGAGCCGTGGGACGGCCCGGCCGCCCTCGCCTTCACCGACGGTCGCTGGGTGTGCGGCTCGCTGGATCGCAACGGCCTGCGACCGGCCCGTTATGTCGTCACCGACGACGACATGGTGCTTATGGCGTCGGAAGTCGGCGTGATCGACATCGACGACGCTCACGTCGTGTCCAAGGGCCGGCTCGGTCCCGGGCGCATGATCGCGGTCGATCTGGAAACCGGCCGCTTGCTCACGAATTACGCCGCCAAGCGCGAATTCGTTGAGAACAAGCCCTACGGCGACTGGTTCCACGGTCAGCGCGTCACGATTGACCGGTCGCTGCCGGTCGACCTCGATGGCAATGAGAAGGGGTTGGCCGGACCCGAGGTGCAACGTTGGCAACGCGCCTTGGGATTCACCCGAGAGGACCTGACGCACATCCTCGAGCCCATGGCGCTCCAGGCCATGGATCCGGTCTTTTCCATGGGCAACGATGCGCCCCTCGCGGTCATGTCGCGCTTCCAGCCGTCCGTCTTTAGCTACCTGCGGCAACGCTTTGCACAGGTCACCAATCCGCCCATCGATCCGCTGCGCGAGAAGCTGGTCATGTCGTTGATGACGCGTCTCGGCAAGCGCGGCACCTTCCTGGTACCCACGCCCGAGGCCGCGCACCTGTTGCACCTGGAATCTCCGGTGCTGAGCGACGACGATCTGCGGCGCATTGACAAGTTGGAGGACCCCGACTTCGCCACAGCCTGGCTTGATGCCCTGTTTCCCGTCGCCGGCGGGCCCGCCGGGTTAGAGCTGGCCCTGGACGAACTGGTCAGGCAGGCGCTGAGCGCAATCGACGACCGGGCGCGCATCCTGATCGTCAGCGACCGTGGAATGGACCGGACCAGGGCGGCTATTCCCATGGCGCTGGCGGTAGGCGCGCTGCACTTCGCCCTGATTGAGTCCGGGCGTCGTCTGCATGCCGGCATCGTCGTACATACAGCCCAGGCCTGGGACGTGCATCACCTCTGCGCCCTCATCGGCTACGGCGCTGGCGCCGTGAATCCATACCTCGCCCTCGCCACCGTCAATAGCCTGACGCCGGTCGCGGCCAACGGGTCTGAGAGCCTTGACCAGACGTACCTGCGCATTGCCGAAGACGGGGTGCGCAAGGTGCTCTCCAAGATGGGCATCTCGACCCTCAGCAGCTACCAGGGTGCGCAGGTCTTCGAAGCCGTCGGCCTGGCCGATGCGGTGATCGACCGGTGTTTCCCGGGAACTCCATCGCGAGTGGGCGGCATCGGATTCGAGGAACTGGCCGCCGATGTCCTGGCCCGGCACGCCGAGGCGTTCGAGCCTGAGGCCCCGCCAAAGCCGGCCGACATTGGCTGGGCGCGGTACCGGCGCAACGGCGAGTTCCACGCCGCCAACCCGGGCTTCGTCAAGGCCATGCACCGGGCGATCCGGACTGGTGACCGCGAGGACTTCGACGCCTACGACAGCGTGGTCAACGACCGCGACCCGTACGCCATCCGCGACCTGCTGCGCTTCGTCCCGCAGGGCGAACCGATTCCGCTGGACGACGTTGAGCCGATCGAGACCATCGTGCGCCGCTTCACGACCACGGCCATGTCCGTTGGTGCCCTGAGCCCTGAAGCCCACAGCACGCTGAGCAAGGCCATGAACAGCCTCGGCGCGCGCAGCAATACCGGCGAAGGCGGCGAGGACCGCTCCTGGTACACGCCCGACGAAACCGGGGCAGAGCCCGACAGCCGCATCAAGCAGGTGGCCTCGGGCCGGTTTGGTGTAACCCCGCTCTATCTCTCAAAGGCCGATCAGCTCGAAATCAAGATGGCGCAGGGCTCAAAGCCTGGCGAGGGCGGGCAGCTCCCGGCCCTCAAGGTCTCGCCCTACATCGCCAGCCTGCGGCACACCATTCCGGGCATTCCTCTTATTTCGCCGCCGCCGCATCACGACATCTACAGCATCGAGGACCTGGCGCAGCTGATCTACGACCTCAAGCACGCCAACCCCAACGCCGCGGTGGGCGTGAAGCTGGTCGCCGAGTCCGGCGTCGGCACCATTGCCGCGGGTGTGGCCAAGGCCTACGCCGACTACGTGCTCATCAGCGGCCACGACGGCGGGACCGGCGCCTCGCCGATCAGTTCAATCAAGAACGCCGGCGTACCGTGGGAGATCGGCCTGGTCGAAACCCAGCATGTGCTGGTGCGTAACGGCCTGCGCGATCGCATCCTGGTCAAGACCGATGGTGGCCTCAAGACCGCACGCGATGTCGTGATTGCAGGGATCCTGGGCGCCGAGGAGTTTGGCTTCGGAACCGTGGCTGCGGTGGCGGTGGGCTGCATCATGGCCCGCCAGTGCCACCTCAACACCTGCCCGGTTGGCGTGGCCACGCAGCGCGCCGACCTGCGCGAACGCTTCGCCGGCGAGCCGGAACACGTGGTCCGCTTCTTCACGCACATGGCCCAGGGCGTCCGAGAGATCATGGCTGACTTGGGCGTGGCTCGATTCGACGACCTGGTCGGTCAGGTCCAATACCTTGAACCGGACCCCGATCTCGACGCTGGCCGGGCGGCTGCCCTCGATTTGCACGACCTGTTGGTTCCGCCTGACGAAACCCGCGTGTCGCCGTTGCGACGCCATCGCCAACGCAATGACCGGCCGCACGACTTTCATTTGGACACGCAGATCATTGAGCACCTCGACAAGTCGGCGCTGCCCAACGTGTCCCTGCACTTCGAGCGTCCAATCTCCAACACCGACCGTGCCGTGGGCTCCCAACTCAGCGGGTCCATCGTTCGCGCCGGATTCGAGGATGGTCTGCCCGACGAAAGCATTCGGCTTACGTTCCACGGAACCGCCGGCCAGAGCTTCGGCGCTTTTGTCACGCGCGGTCTGCGCTTGGACCTGATCGGCGAGGCCAACGATTACGTCGGCAAAGGGCTGGGCGGTGGCATCATCACCGTTCGACCGCCTGACCACGCCGCCTTCGCGCCCGAAGAAAACGTGATCATGGGCAATACCGTCCTCTACGGCGCAACTTCAGGCCGACTTTTCGTGGCCGGCCGCGCCGGCGAACGCTTCGGCGTCCGCAACAGCGGGGCGCAAACGGTTGTCGAGGGCGTTGGCGACCACTGTTGCGAGTACATGACCGGTGGCACCGTGGTGGTCCTCGGCCCAACCGGCAAGAACTTCGCCGCCGGCATGTCGGCCGGGACGGCGTATGTCTACGAGCGCGGCGAGATGTTCCTCAAGCGCTTCAATCCGGAGCTGGTCAGCGTCGCGCGCGTCGCCGCGCCCGAGGCCGCCGAGGAACTGCGCGCTCTCATCACCGATCACGTAGCGGCCACCGGCAGCGCACTCGGACGACGGATCCTCGATGCATGGGAGTCCGAAGTCGCCAACTTCTGGCAGGTCACCCCCAACCCACCGGTGGTCGACACCGAAGCGCCGCCCAAGGCCGACGCCGCCCGCGCCCGTCGGGCCGTTGCGGCCCGCCGCCGCGCGGCCCTGCGGCACAGTGGCCGTCGCCGCACCCCCGCGAGGTCCCGAGACCCATCCAGGTGACGGGCAGCCTGCGTCTCGCCGCCCTCGGAGGTTCGATCTGTCTCATCGCACTCGTTGCTATGGCTGGCGGCATCGTGGGAGGCCTGATCGGTCTGCAAAGCGGCGACCCGCGCGGGCCCTTTGACCCAACGCTCAACGGCGGTATGCGCGGCGCCTATGCCGGACTGGCCGCCGGCGCCGTAGTCGCGACGCCGCTCGCGTTGCTCTTTGCACGAGCCGTTCGGCGCTGGGCGCGTGTTCCGACTGCTGGACATCGGGATGCCTGAGCGACCCATCAATAACCCCGGCCGGATTCTCATCGCGGGCGAGAATCACATCCTGCGCCTGCGTTCGGCGCCAGATGGTCCAGACGCTGCCCTTGTTAATCACTTCCGGCTAAGGCTCAGCCCCCACGGCCCCGGCCATGCCGTATTCGTGCTGGTTGACCCCAACGCCGCCGACCCGAGAAACGCCTGCTACACCGACAACCCCCACCTGGCCACCTGGCTGCTCGACTGGTATCTGCGAGGCAGTCCGCTCTACCGTGAACTGAAGGGCCTCGTCGATTTGCCCATCGTTACGGCGGGAGCTTTCACCTTCGTGGACGAACTTCCGCGCCGCTGGACCGAGACTGTCCGGGCCGGCGACGTGACTGTCCGCGCGGTTTGGAAGGGCCTGGCGACCCCCTTTCACGTAGAGCGGCTGGCGCAACCCGGCGAACAAGACGCAATGGAAGTCTTTTCAGTCCTCATGTCGGCGACCGACGCGTCGCTTTCCATCGACGGCCAGAGGATCCCCGGAGTGGTCTTTCCTCGCCAAGTCGGTTCCCAGCCAATCACCAGCGCCTTCCTCGCCTTCGCCGAGTCCTGGATCCAGGTGCCCAACTCCTAGAAGCCGGCAGAGTCCAGGAGCCTCGGTTTATCTGGCCAGCACCGCAAGGCGCCGTTTCCGCACCACCTCGCGTCCGCCAAGAAAGACCGACACGGTGCGCGCAATGTTGCAGATGTTCTCCGCCGCGTCGCCATCCACCACCAGTAGGTCCGCCTGCCTTCCGGGAACCAACTCACCGGTCAGGCCCCAGAGACCGATAGCCTTTGCGGCCGCGCCGGTGACCAAATGCACCGCATCAACCGGCGTGGTGTCCAGCGCCACCACGGCACTGATGACTGACAGCGGAAACTCGTGGAACGGCGTATCGATTACCCCGGCGTCGGTCGACACCACATGTGGCACGCCGCGCTCGCGCATGTAGCGGAAGTTCGCGCCTGCCGCGCGGATGCGCTCCCGCTCGTCCGCTGGCAATGCGTCCAGGTGCGCTAGGTCGCGGAATGGTGTTCGGTTCATGGCGGCCAGCGTCATGTGGACCGACTGGTGCGAAGCATCGATGCGTTCCACGGCCTCTTCGTCGACGGCCGACTGCCCTCGAATCCCTTCGGGCGTGAGCCAGGAGCAGTGCTCCAGCGTGTCCACGCCGGCATCGATTGCATCCCGGCAGCCGTCCGCGCCCAGCACGTGCGCGGCCACGTGGCGTTGCAGGCGGTGAGAGTCGGTCACCAGCGCGCGCAGCGTCTCCAGGTCGTACTGCGAGTGCCCGGCCTGGGAGCCGGGGGTCATCATTCCGCCTGTGGCCATGACCTTAATGAAGTCCGCCCCGGCTTCCACCATCTGGCGCACGGCCCGGATTACGTCGTCCCGCGAATCGGCCCGCAGCCCGCACCAGTTCAGGTGGCCGCCGGTCGTCGTGATTGGCGCCCCGCACACCAGCAGGCGCGGTCCCAGCGCCAACCCTCGGCGCAGTGCTTCGCGAACCACCATGTTGAGCGTGAGATATCCGCCCGTGTCCCGCATCGTCGTCACGCCCGTCGCCAGCGCGCGCTGACCGTTGGCGATGGCGGTCATGACGCGTTCCTCGTTCGTTGCCGACTTGTGAACCGCCAGCGTGCGCTCGTGGCTCTCGTAGGCGCCGAACTGCAGGTGGCAATGGCAGTCAATCAGGCCCGGCATGATCGTGGCGTCGCCGTAGTCGACAACGTCCGCGTCGCCGGAGTAGTCGCCCACTGACCCGACCTGGAGGATCACGCCGTCGCGCACGACGACTTCGGGCTCGTATGCGGGTTCTGCGCCGGTCCCATCGACGAGCGTGCCGGCGCGCAAAACCAGATCGGCCATGGACGGTCAGCCCTTCTCGCGGACGGCGCAGTCTATCGGCCCGGGCCTACCGTGCAGCCGCGCCACGCGCTCAGCCACGCCCGATGAAGGGCTGACCCACCGGTAGCACGGTGGCTTCCAGCATGTTGACGTGGTCGGGCATGGCGGCCATGGTCACGGCGGCGGCGGCCAGTTCATCCACCGTCATCATGGGTTCCTCGTCCTCGCGCCGCTGCGTGCCGGTGCGGCGCTCCACCCAGGTGTTGCCGGGGTTCAAGCAGCTGCACGACACCCCGTGCTCGCGGCCTTCCAGCGCGATGACCTGCGTCAGGCCCCATAGCCCGAACTTGGTCGCGCTGTAGGAAGCCGAGCCCGGTCGCACCCGCTGCGACGAGATACTGGCCACGTTGATGATGCGTCCGCGCCCGGCCGCCGCCATCACCCGCAGTGCAGCGCGTGCGCACAAGAATGGCCCGGTGAGGTTCACGTCGACCGTGTGCTGCCAGGCTTCCAGCGTCATGTCCACCAGCGGCGCGTGTTCGGCGATGCCGGCGTTGTTGACCAGCACATCCAGCTGGCCGAACCGTTCGAGGGTTCCAGCGATCAAGGCGTCCACGGCTTCTTCATCGGTGACGTCCGTCGGAATGGCCGCGACCTGGGCGCCCAGGCCACGAAACTCGTCGGCGGCGTCCTCCAACAGCGCAGCGTCCCGCGCCGCCAGCGCCAGGCTGGCCCCGGCGCGCGCGAAGCCACGCGCGATCCCGCGGCCGATGCCGCGGTTCGATCCGGTCACGATCGCGACCTTGCCGTCCAATACCCCCATTGGTCCCTCCGCTGGCTCGCCGATTCAGGCGCATTATCCGAAGCCGCCGCAGGTACTTCTTGCACCGGTCGGTAAGCTCGGATGGGCTGGTAGCTCAGTTGGCAGAGCAGCGGACTTTTAATCCGAAGGTCGTGGGTTCGAGACCCACCCGGCCCACCTGTCTGGAGGCCCGAGATCGAAGTTCTCAGCAGTCGGACAGCGGAGGTCTTGCGCACTCCCGGCGCCATGACCGATTGCAGCCCGTAGGCTGAGTCTGAGTTCTGTCTAGGACGGATGCCCGAGTCGCAATGCCTCTGATAGAGACGGTCCAACTCACCAAGCACTTCGAGCGCCGCCGGCCGCCGCGCCGGCCCTGGGATTTGCTGCGTCGGCGGCCGACTGAGGCACCAGACGAACTCATCGTCGCCATCGACGACGTGTCCCTCTCAGTCGAAGCCGGCGAGGTTTACGGACTGCTGGGTCCCAACGGCGCGGGCAAGACCACCATGGCTCGCATGCTCTCGACGCTGCTGGAACCAACTTCCGGCAGCGCCCGCATCTGCGGGCACGATTCGGTTCGCGACGGCACCGAGGTGCGCACGCGCATCGGCGTGATGTTTGCCGGCGAGCGTGGTGTCTTCTGGCGGCTCACCGGGCGCGAGAACCTGCAGATGTTCGGGCGCCTCGTATTCATGGACGGCAACGCGATTCGTCGGCGCACGGATGAACTCATGGAACGGCTCGGCCTCGCCGACCGCACGGATGAGCTGGTCGAGTCCTACAGCACCGGCATGAAGCAGCGGCTCAATCTCGCTCGCACCCTGATGCACGACCCGCCGGTGCTGCTCCTGGACGAACCGACGGCTGCCCTCGACCCCGCCGCGGCGCGCGCGACCCGCAGATTCGTCGATGAACTCCGTGGGGAGGGCAAAGCGATCCTTCTGACGACCCACAACATGCACGAAGCCGACGAGGTATGCGACCGGGTCGGGATCATCGATAAAGGCCGCCTGATTGCCGAAGATCGACCGGCGGACCTCATCAACCGCGCGGGCGTGGAGCCGCGCCTGGAATTGATGCTGCGCGGCAATACCCCCGCGGCCCGCACGGAAATTGGCGAGGCCGCCCTCTGGTGGGGGGAGGTCGAGAGCGACGGAGCCGTACAGGTCGCGGTGCGAGCGCCCGACGGCTGGCGGTCGGCCGAGGACATTACGCAACGTGCGACGGCGGCGGGCGCGGAGATCGTCCAGTCGCGCCTGCGCGAAGCCACCCTGGAAGATGCCTACATCGAGCTGACCGGCAGCCGTCTTGAGGGACCGTTTGCCCCGGTCTAGGTTGGGCGTGCGACTCGCTTGGGCGAACGCGGCCGCAACGCTGCAACTAACCAGCTTGAGCTGGCGGATGAAGCAGCGGGAGCCGTTCTTCCTGGTCAGCAGCGCCTGGCTGGCGACCTTTGCCGTGCTTCCCATGGCGCTGGCGGCCGTTGCGCTGGTCGGCCCCGAGGCCAGGCACATACAGCCGTTCCTTGATCTTGCCGGAACCGACAACTACATGGCCTACGTCACGATCGGGGCGACGGCCATGATTTGGTCCACGCAGACCGGAGCGAACGTCGGATCCGTCCTCGAGGCCCAGCGTCTTTCAGGCACGCTGGGCTCGATCTGGTTGACTCCGACGAGTTTGCTGGCGCGCGTTGCAGGCCTGGGCGCCTCCGGAATGCTCGTTGGTATGGCGCGGACCTTTATCGCCTTCGCCGTTGCCTGGGCCATCCTCAGGTTCCCGATCAGCCTTGATCCATTTCTGATAATCGCCGTCCTTGCCGCGTCGACCCTCGCCGTCGGGTCCTTCGGTCTCATCTGGGCCGCCGTCGTCCTGCGTGCGCGCGCCGGTATGACGCTGGTGCAGGCGCTCCTGATGGGCATGGGAATCCTGGCCGGCCCGGCCTACCCGACAACCGTGCTTCCTGACTGGGCCCAGGTAGTCGGCCACCTGCTTCCCCCGACCTGGATGATCCGCGGACTCCGAGCAACGCTCGTCTTCAACGACGCCGCGGCCGCTTGGGCTTCGGTTGGGGCCTTGCTCGTCCTCGGGCTCGTGTTCGGCGTCTGCGGGATGTGGCTATTCGTGCGATTCGACCGCGACGCCCGTCAGCGAGGGCATCTTGAGGCCTTCTAGGGCTCAGCGCGTTGGTCGCATAGCCGCCGTCGTGCTGGCCGCGTTTGCCCAGATGTGGCGCGAACACAACCGCTTTCGCATCGTGTGGGCTGCTCGCATGGTCACAACATTCCTGTTCCTCGCGCCCATCCTGCTCATGAGTCGCGCCTACGGTGCCGAGGGGTTCGCGGCCAGCGGCGGTGGCCGCGACTTTGTCACCTTTGCCGCCGTTGGTCTCGTGGTCATCAATGCGGCCACCGCGCCCATGGCCACGACCATCCACTATCTCGCAAACTCAAATCGGGTCGGGATCCTGCCCGCCCTCTGGACGACGCCAGCCCCACGCTGGGCCATGTGCCTCGGAGCGTCCCTCGCAGCGTTGGCGGATGCGGTGGTCGAAGGCGCCATCATCATCGCGTTAGCGTTCCTGTTCTTTGGTCCGTCGACGCAGTCGGTCTCCGTGTTGGCTGTCGTTCCACTGCTATTCGGGCTGGCGACGTTCTGGGGGCTTGGTCTCGTGTTCGGCAGTGTGTTCCTAGCCACGCGCTCGTGGGCCGCCGACGCAATAGTGAGCGGCCTCCTCCTGGCGTTGGCCGGTACGGTCTTTCCAATCACCATCCTGCCGTGGTCCGTCCGCTGGCTGAGCTACGCGCTTCCGCACACGTATGTGCTCGATGCCCTGCGCCACCTGGTGCTTGGAACGCCGACGATCGCGCCGCTGGCTGTTGACCTTGCCGTAGCCGGGGGCAGCGCGATTGTTGCGGTGTTGGGCGGCATCGTGATGTTCCGGCGTGCCGACCGTGCAGCCGCGCGTCGCGGTGTCATCGGGCTCTACACGTGATATCGGGCGACCGGCAGTTGTCGGCGGCCCGTAGGTTCCCGGCGGAGTCGGAAGCCGCGCGTGCGCGCTGATAACCTCACACATTCGTCGTTGCGGTCGTGTGCTTACGGTGCCCAGGGTTGCAAGCGCTGCCTGTCGTGTCGTGAACTATGATTCTTGGGGCTGTATATTGCCGCCAGTCTCCTCTCCAACCCGGACGGATGAGGGTCAACGTGGACACAGCGTCCTCCGGTCGCGCCGCTCAGGCGGATTCGCAACTGTCGGAATCTGTCGCGCGATACCGAATCCCCAGCAAGCTTTTCGTCATCGGTCATTGCATGGAGGGAGTTAGGCCGTGACTGGATATCTGGCCCGCATAAGCGCCCGGCGGCCGCTCGTCACGCTGGCAATCTGGCTTGTCGTCGCCCTGGTTGCGGGCGGTCTGAGCCAGGCGCTGCTCGACAGCGCCACGACCACCGAACTGAAACTGGGCTCGGGTGCACGATCGCAGCAAGCGGCGGAACTGCTGGAAGACAGACTCCGAGGCCCTGAGCCGATCACCGAGATCGTGATCGTTCAGTCGGACACCCTGACCGTCGACGATCCCGCGTTCAAGACCAAGGTCGAGACGGTATTTGGACAGATCATTGCCCTCGGTCCCGAGGCGGTCACGGCCGGCCTCAACTATTACCTGACCGGTGACGAGCGGCAGGTATCTCCGGATCGCCGGACCACGCTCATGCCGTTCCGGCTTGCCGGCGACCTCAATGAGGCCGAGGGGCACGCCGAGCACATCCTGGACATCGTCGAGACAGCCGACGGGGTGGACGGGTTCCGCGTTCTGACGAGCGGCCGGGCCAGCATTTCCGTCGAGCAGAACGAGCTTGCGTTGCATGACCTGGAGCAGGGCGAACGGTTCGGCATTCCCGTGGCCCTGCTCATCCTCGTGGCGCTCTTCGGATCGCTCGTCGCGGCACTTGCGCCGATTGGCCTCGCCATCGTCGCCATCGTCATTGCCCTGGGCCTGGTGGCGGTGATCGGGCAGGCCTTTCAGTTGGTGTTTTTCGTCACGCTGATGGTCACGATGATCGGCCTGGCCGTTGGCATCGACTATTCGCTGCTCATCATCGCCCGCTTCCGCGAGGAAATGGACCGTGGCCTGGACAGGCTCGAGGCGGCCGAGCGCGCCGGCTCCACGGCCGGCCGTACCGTCCTGTTCAGCGGCGTCACCGTCATGATTGCCATTTGCGGAATGCTGATCGTCCCGTTCCTCTTCTTCCAGTCCCTGGCCATCGGCGCCATCCTGGTCGTGGCCGTTGCCCTGGCGGCCACGTTGACGCTGCTTCCGGCCGTGCTGGCGCTGCTTGGACCCCGGGTGAACCTGCTGCCGGTGCCCTTG
>WTFW01000031.1 GCA_011523785.1 Chloroflexota bacterium
GGAGGACGGGGGGATGGGGGTCCTTGATGGAGCAGCAGAAGAGCCAGGGGCGCGTGTCGGCGCTGTCGAGGAACTCCAGGGTCTGACTGACGGCCCAGGCGGTGCGGGTGTGTTCGGTCGGGATCTGGGTGGCCATGGAGGGCTGGGCATGATCGGTGCGGGCGGCGCGGGCCATGTTGGCGCGCTGGTGTTCATCGTGAAATAGCTGGTCGAGGCCGAGCTCTTCGAGGTACTGGACGTAGTAGTCGCGGCCGTCTTGCCAGTAGCGATAGGTTCGCCAGAAGTCGGTCCAGCCGTGCTGGGGGGTCTCGTCGTTGCCCATGTGCCAGGGGCCGGTGTAGCCGAGGCGGTAGCCGGCGGCCTGGAAGGCCTGGCCGAGGGAAGGGACGGATTCGGGCAGGGCGGGCCGGTTGGCGAGAGGGCCGACGGGGGTCTGCCAGGTGATGGCGGCGTTGTTCATCATCAGCTGGTGCTGGTGGGGGTAGCGGCCGGTGAACATGGAGGCGCGGGCCGGGGCGCACTGGGGCTTGGGCACGTAGGCGTGGGCGAGCTTGACGCCGCGGGCAGCCAGGCGGTCGATGTTGGGGGTGTGGGCGAGGGGGTGGCCGTAGGCGCCGACGAAGTCGCGTTGGAGCTGGTCGCAGAGGACGATGAGGACGTTGGGGCGGCTGTCAGATCCTGTCCAGTCGCTCATGAGACCACTCCCTGGTAGTGCGAGTCTTCTGGCACGGCAGTTGGCGCCGATACCCCAGCGCCGGAGCCTGCGCCAATTCGTCGCTGCATTAAAGCAAGCAGCGGGCGAGGGGGTGAGCCCTCGCCCGCTGTTTGTGTCTCGCCGGGTCGGACCGCCGGGTGGGCGCGGCCTGGCGAAGACGCTGGGTGCTACATCCGCCTAGAGGGGATTCGGGCGCGCACCCACGTAGGCCTGGAGCTCGGCGTAGCGCTCGGCGTTCTCGGCCAGGATGGCGTCGCCAGCCTCGTACATCATGGGGATGGCTTCGTCGACCGTCAGCTCGCCAAGCCAGATCTTGTTGGCGATGGCGGAACTGTGGCTGTTGACATGCCACTCGATGTAGCTGGGGAACATGAACTGGGGATGGATGGCCGATGAGACGTTGAGCCACTCGTTGAACAGCGCGTGGTTCTCGGGCGGCCCGGCCGCCATCTCAGGCGACGCGGCGGCGTCCTTGCGGACGACCACGGAGCCGCGGTCAACGGCGATGCGCGTCTGGACCTCGGTTCCCGAAAGGAACGAGAGCCATTCCACGGCGCCTTCGGTGTTGCCACGGGTTTCGGCGGTGGCGGTAATCAAGTGCGGCTGGTCACTGAACTGTTGCAGCACGGGCTGGCCGTCGGGCCCCTCCGGAAGCGGTGACAGGGACCACTTGAAGCGGTCCTTGATGCGCCCAACCTGCGACCCGAACGGGCCGTTGCCCTGCCGGAACAGGTTCTTGCCGGAGGAGAAGGGGTCCCCGAACTCGCCGGAGAGTTCCTTGTTCATCTCGGCAGGCTGGATGACCTTGTCGATCAACTGCCAGTCGGCCAGCGTGCGCATGCCGATGTCGGCACCTGAGTCGGCGAACGTGGACCGGGTCGCGTCCTGGCTGTACCACATGAGCTGTGGATCCGTGGCGTGGGAAAAGCCGATGGAGGCGAAGAGGCTGAACCAGTAGCCGGTGGGCCGGATCCCGAAGGTGTTGGTGTCGGGATCGGTGGCCATCCGCAAGGCGTCCTGGAATTCGGCGAAGGCCCCGAAGCTGCCGGGGGTCGGCTCGGGGATGCCCAGGGACTCGGCCATGTCGAGATTGATGGCCAGGGTTTCGATGTTGCCCTGGAAGTTCATGCCAAACGCGGGACCGCGCATCCCAGTTCGCGGGTCGTGCCGCGTGTGCTGGAAGTTGGGCGTGGCCGTGTCGGGGTAGAAGAAGAAGTCATCCGGGCTGAAGTCGTCGCGCTTGGTGAGTAAGTCGTCGATTTGGACGAAGGCGCCGGCGGCGTACCAACCGGCGGCGAACCAGCCGGTCATCAGGGCGACCTCGGGCTGACTGCCGGAGGCGAACTGCACGCCGTAGACCTCGTCGGTGCCGGTGGGCGCGGCCACGAACTTGACGTTGAGGTGGGGCGAGACCTGCTCAAAGCGATCGAGCGCCCACTGCATGGCGGCTCCGCGCGGGCCGGAGGTGTGGTCGGTGCCGAAGGCGAAGGTCTGTGAGACGGGGGCCGGGGCCGCTTCGACTTCGACGACCTTTTCGACGACCTTCTCGACCTCGACGACCTTTTCGACTTCAACCGCGACCTGCTGGGTCACGACTTTTTCGACGATTCGGTCGACCGGGACTTCCTGGGTGACGATTTTCTCGACGGTTACTTCCTGGGTGACGATCTTTTCGACTTCGACGATCTGCGTCTCGCCGCAGGCGGCGAGGACGGCGGCGCCGGCGGCACCGAGACCAAGACCGCCACCAGCACGGAGCAGCTTCCGGCGAGTCATGCCGTTCGATAATGAAGCCATAGACGTCCCTCCCTAGAATTCCGGCCTCGAGAGACCGCGCCCCAAGTGGCGTCGGCAGCAGGCAGCGCCGGAACGCGTCAACGAATCGAGCGTAGCACGAAGCGCTGAGTGGCTTGAACATTGAATGTCGAAGGCACCTATCGCTGGAATTCGCAGAGGACGCGCTGGATGAAGGGGGACTTGGATTGCTGGTAGGCGCCGGGGTGGGGTTC
>WTFW01000076.1 GCA_011523785.1 Chloroflexota bacterium
AACCGGACGTGGACGAGGGAATTCTGCGGGGGATGTATCGATTCCGGCGCTCGAACCTGGAGCAGCCCCGGGCCCGGGCGCAGTTGCTGGGCAGCGGGGCGATTCTGAATGAGGCGATCAAGGCCCAGGAAGTGCTGGCCGAACGGTACGGCGTGGCCGCCGATGTTTGGTCCGTGACGAGCTACACCGAGTTGCGGCGCGACGCGCTCGACGTCGAACGCTGGAACATGCTGCACCCCCACGAGGAGCCACGCATCCCGTATCTCACGCAACAGCTCAGCGGGATGCCGGGAATCGTGGTCGCGGCTTCGGATTATGTCAAGACGATGTCGGACGCGGTTGCCAAGTGGATTCCGCAGCCACTGATTTCGCTCGGCACCGACGGTTTCGGCCGCAGCGAGGACCGGGAGGGGCTTCGCGACTTCTTCGAGGTCGATGCCCGGTACGTTACGCTGGCGACGCTGTATGCGCTGGCGCGCGAAGGCGAGCTTGACCGGGAAATCGTTTCCGAGGCACTTGAAGATCTCGAGATCGATCCGGCCAAGGCCAACCCCCGGCTCGCCTGACGCTTCCGCCACCGCCGCGACGGAACCGGCATGGCGACTGAACTGAGACTCCCTGACCTCGGCGAGGGCATTGCTGACGCTGACGTGCTGAGCGTGCTCGTCAGCGCCGGCCAGGCCGTCGCCAAGGACGACCCGATCATTGAGATCGAGAGCGACAAGGCGACGCTGGAAGTTCCCGCCGAGTTGGCCGGCACGGTGACGCAGGTGCTGGTCAGCGCCGGCGACACGCTGCAGGTCGGACAGGCGATTCTCGAACTGGAAGAGAGTGACTCGGCGGCGGAAGCTAAGCCTCAGGCTCCTCCGCCGGCGACGCCGAATGCAGCGCCAAGCGCCGTCACCGAGACGCCGGAACGGACGCCCACTCCTTCACGACCGCAGCCCAGCCCATCGAATAGGACCCAGCCCCCGCCGCCACCACCCGCCGGCGGCGACATGCCCGTATTTGCCTCGCCTTCCACCCGCGGGTTTGCGCGCGAAATCGGTATCGACATACGCGAAGTCCCAGGTTCTGGTCCGGCCGGGCGTATATCGATTGACGACGTCAAGGCCCACGCCCGCGCTCGACCATCAACGCAACCGGCAGCTTCTGTTGGTCTGACTACGGCGCCACTGCCCGATTTCAGCAAGTTTGGAGCGGTCAGGCGCGAGCGCATGAACCGGGTTCGTCGGGCAACGGCAACCAATATCGCGCAGTCGTGGACGAGCATTCCCCACGTGACGTTGTTTAACGACGCCGACATCACGTCCGTCGAGGCGATGCGGCAGCGCCACAAGGAGCGTGTTCGGAGCGCCGGCGGCAGCCTCACGATCACGCCGATACTGATGAAGGTTGTAGCCGCCGCGCTAAAGGCGCATCCGAAGATGAACGCCAGTGCCGACTTCACCGCCAACGAGATGGTGCTGAAGGAGTACATCCACCTCGGTGTTGCCGCGGACACGGAGCGGGGCCTGTTGGTGCCAGTCATTCGGGACGTCGACGAGAAGAGCATCACCGAGTTGGCGATCGAAGTGACCGAGGTTGCGGGCCAGGTTCGCGAGGGACAGCTGCCGCCCGAGCGGCTGGAGGGCGCCTCCTTCACGATCAGCAACCTTGGCGGCCTTGGCACCGGGCACTTCACGCCAATCATCAATCCGCCGGAAGTCGGGATTCTGGGCGTCGGGCGTGCGGTTGAGCGGCCCGTGTACGTCGAAGGACTGTTGCGGCCGCGGCTCATGCTGCCGCTGGCGCTGTCGTTCGACCATCGGGCTGTGGACGGCGCGGACGGCGCGCGCTTCCTCACCTGGATTGTCGAGGCGCTGGCCCAACCGCTGATGCTGGCGATGGGGGACTAGCCGAGACGTGACCACGAACGGACGGCAGCCGCGCGTAGCCGTGATCGGCGCGGGGCCGGGAGGCTATCCGGCCGCCTTTCACGCCGCCGAACTGGGGATGGAGGTCACGCTCATCGACCCCGAGGCCAATCCGGGTGGCGTGTGCCTCTATCGGGGCTGTATTCCGTCAAAGACCCTGTTGCACGTGGCGTCGCTGTTGGGCGAGGCCGAGGACGCGGCGGAGTGGGGCGTGAGCTTCGGCCAACCGGAAATCGATCTCGACCGTTTGCGAAGCTGGAAGGATCAGGTCATCTCCAAGATGACCTCGGGGCTGGGACTCCTCACCCGTGCGCGTCGCGTGCGCTTTACCCGCGGACTCGCCCGCTTCGATGGGCCGCACACGCTGAGCATCGATCCATCCGACGGCGGAGACGCGGAACGTCTCGACTTCGACTACGCCGTCATCGCCACCGGCTCAATGCCGGCGGCACCGCCCGGCTTCCAGATCGACGGCGACCGCATCCTGGACTCGACATCTGCTTTGGAGATGGCAGATGTCCCCGACACGCTGCTGGTGGTTGGCGGGGGCTACATCGGGCTGGAACTGGGCTCGGTCTACGCGGCTCTCGGATCTAGAGTGACGGTTGTTGAAATGGAAACCGGTCTGCTACCCGGGGCGGATCGGGATCTCGTTCGGCCGTTGGAGCGCAGGCTAGCGTCGGCGTTCGAAGAGATTCTTCTCAGCACGCGAGTCGCGAGCCTGAAGGTGCGGCCGGACGGCGTTGACGTCGAACTCGCGGGAGCGCGCGTCGAGAATCCTTCGCGACGATTCGACAGGGTGCTCGTCGCGGTTGGACGACGCCCCAACAGCGCCGGACTGAACCTCGAGGCCGCAGGCGTGGAGTCCGACACACGCGGCTTTATCAAGGTCGATCACCAGCGCCGTACAAGTGCCGCCCACATCTTCGCCATCGGCGACGTGGCGGGTGAACCAATGCTGGCGCACAAGGCCACGTACGAGGCGAACGTAGCCGCGGCGTCCATCGCCGGCCACGCGGCAACCTACGACGCGCAAGCCATCCCAGCGGTGGTGTTTACCGATCCCGAAATCGCCTGGTGCGGTCTGACCGAATCAGAAGCCCGCGAGTCGGGCCGGCCGCACAAGGTCGCCACGTTTCCCTGGGCGGCGTCCGGTCGAGCCACGACGCTGGGACGGAATGACGGGCTGACGAAGTTGATCCTGGAGCCGACGACTGAGCGCATACTCGGAGTCGGAATCAGCGGACGTGGCGCCGGTGAGCTGATTGCCGAAGGCGTGCTAGCCGTCGAAATGGGCGCGCGAGCCGACGACCTGCGGCTGAGCATCCATCCGCACCCCACCACGTCGGAAACCCTGATGGAAGCGGCCGAGGTGTTCTTCAACACCAGCCCGCACTACATCGCGCGTAAGCGCGGCTGAACTCGCGGGCGAATTCCCGCCCAGGCTCTAGGTCACACGACCTATCGTCCACTCGACCGTTGGCAGCAGCGGGTCGTCGGTTTCCCTGAGCCAGTTCACGATTTCGTCCGCCAACTCCGCTCTCACGTCGGCCGTTGCCGGATCGTCAATGACGTTCCGGGTCTCATGCGGGTCGTTGTGCATGTCGTACAGCTCGGGCATGTCGTAGAGCCACAGATTCAACTTCCAGCGGTCGGTAACCGCGGTCTTGACGAACATCAGGTCATCTCGCAACCCGGCCTCGATGTAGAACTCGCTGAAGACGATGTGACGCGGTCCAGGGCCCTCGCCGAGAACCATTTCGCTCTGATCGATCCCGGCGCCGGCACAGATCGGAACGCCGCACAAGGCCCCGAGAGTGGCGGGCAGGTCCACGGTATTGAACAGGGCGTCGGTTTGCCGCCCCGCGGGAATCTCGGCCGGCCAGCGCATGATCAGAGGGATCCCGATCGACTGCTCGAACATCGCGGGACCCTTGCCGGCCATGCGATGGGCGCCCATCATTTCGCCGTGGTCCGACAGGAACACAATCAGCGTGTTGTCACGCAGTCCTTGCGCGTCCAGGTACGCGAACAGCCGCCCGACCTCGGTGTCGATGTGGGCGTTGAGCCCGTGGTAGTGGGCGATAAACCGCCGCCAGTCGGCCTCCGACATGTTGCGCACCCAGCGATGGGTGAGGCTGCGCTGATAGGCGTCGGACTTGCCTCGAAAGTCCTCGTCGATCGTCGGCGGCAACTCAACATCGGCTGGGTCGATCCGGTCCGCGAAGTCTCCAGGGGATATCACTGGCGGATGCGGATCCTTAATCGAGAGCGTGAACGCCCATGGCCGCTGGTCGCGGCCATCGATGAAGCTGATGGTCTCGTCAACGGCCCACGAGGTACGCGCGTGCTCGACTGGAATCGCAGACGGCCCCGAGGGCACCACACCGGACTTTGTGCCCTCACTGAATCCGAACACCTGGTGCTCTCGCTTGAACAGGTCGGCCAGACCATGCCGCTCGAGGTGCTGGATGTAGTAGTCGCGGCCGTTTTTCCAATAGCGGTACGTTCGCCAGTGCTCTTCCCAGCCGTGATGCGGAATCTCGTCGTTGCCCATGTGCCAGGGGCCGGTGTAACCCATTCGGTAACCGGCGTCTCGGAACGCCTGGCCCAATGACGGCACGGACTCGGGCAGAACGGCCCGTTGGAAAACCGTGCCGAAGCGCTCGTCCTGGCCAGATCGAGGCACGCAGAGCAGGTGGTGCTGGTGCGGATACAACCCGGTGAACATCGAGGCGCGGGCCGGCGAACACTGGGGCAGCGGAACGTAGGCGCGGTTCAGCGTCAGGCCGTCGGCCGCCAGCCGGTCGATGTGGGGCGTCTGGGCCACCCGGTTGCCATAGGCGCCCAGGTAGCTGGCGTCCAGCTGGTCGCAAAGGATGATCAGGAGGTTCGGTCGCTGAGCTTCCACGGTTCAACTCCCACGGCAACTCGGTCTGGAAGTGTCAACGCGGTCGCCCTGGTACGCAAATGCACCCGCTCCGGCAGCGTCGTCGTTGCCCCCTGCCGCAGGTCGAATAGCTTCCCGCGTTGACGTCTCGCCGTGCTGGACGTAGCGTGAGGATGGTTCGGGCCTAGGGTACTTCGAATTTGAGAAGTGCGTCGGCACAACTAGGGAGGGGATCGATGACGCGACGACAGATCCTGCGAGCGCTGGCTCTTGGAGGACTCGGTGCCAGTGGAGCGGCGGTGCTGGCGGCCTGCGGAGAAACCCAGGTCGTAACCAAGGAAGTCCCGGTCGAAAAGGTAGTAGTCAAGGAAGTCCCGGTTGAGACCATCGTGACTCGGACCGAAGTCAAGGAAGTCCCGGTCGAGAAGATCGTGACGCAGACCCAGGTTGAGGTTCAGGTCCAGGAAGTCCAGGTCGAGAAGGTCGTCACTGAGGTTGTCAAGGAAGTTGTCGAGGTTGAGAAGGTTGTTGAGAAAGTCGTCGAAAAGGTCGTGGAAGTCGAGGCGCAACGCCCGCCCGTAGTCCTCACGTTTGCAACCGACCACACGTCCGGCCCGCGGGGCGCGGCGGTGCAATGGGCGGTTGACAATTGGGCCACCCGACGACCCGACGTGAAGGTGCTGGTTGAGCCGGTCGGCGGGGGCTATTGGGACACGCTCTCCATCCGAGCCGCGGCCGGAACCTTGCCGGAGATGGTCCTGTGGGACGGCCACCTCTTCAACGCCTGGCGTGACGACCACACGGTGCTCCAGCTCAATGACGTCCTGTCGAAGCTGGATGGTTGGAACGAGGATGAGTACTACTACATCCCCAACCTCTGGACCGACAACGGGCACGACGACGATCACAGGTTTCCGCCGCCGACCAGCCTGCACGGCAATCAATACGGAATCACCTATCAAGGCGGAATCAGCGGGTTCATCTATAACCAAACCCTGGTGGATGAATTAGGCGCGGGTCACCCGGACGACAGCTGGACCTGGGACGACCTTCTAGAAAACGCGCAGAAGACCACCGATCCTGAGCAGGGCCTGTGGGGTCTCGATGGAGGCGGTAACTGGTACTCCTGGCACCCGCTGATTTGGTCGGGCAACGAGGAGTATTTCCGCAGCTACGACGACACCGAATTCACGATGTACGACAACGGTGGCGATGCCGGAATCCAGTTCATCCACGACGCGGTGTTCGAGCACGAGGTCGCCGTGCCCATTGCCGAGATTCGCGAGGTTCGCGGCGAGTTCAGCACGCCGTTCACGGCAGGCATCCAGGCGTACTACCTCACCGAGCGGGTTCGGCAGACGGCGCGCCCCCTCATTCAGATCAAGGATCGCTTCGATTGGTCGCTGGCACCTGTGCCCGTCAATCCAGCAACGGGCAGGTCGGGCACTTTCTGGTCCTGCCAGTTCCATGCCGTGACCAGCGGCGCCGAGGCGCGAGGCAACGTGGAAGAGACAACCGAGGTGTGCCTGTACTTCGGCACCGAGGTGCAACACCGCGTGGCCGGCGTCGACCGCGGCCATCTGCCAATGTGGCGCCCGGCCCTCGAGACGGCGGAAGCGCAAGCCGGCCCGCCGAACAACATGCATTACCTCAAGCAGTACGCCGACGGCACCGAGAACCGGCACCGCCAGTACCGCATGCCCAACTGGGGCGAGTGGTACCAGAGTTGGATCGGACTTGAGCAACGCTACATGCTCGGCGAGGTGACGCTGGAAGAGATGATTGGGAACGTCAAGACAGCCGCCGAGGCCAACCAGGCGCTGCAGATTGAGGAGATGCGCAGTCGCGGCTGGATCTAAGCGGATGAACCACCGTGCAGGCGCGGACGGTCTGGTCCGCGCCTGCTTACGGCGGCCGTGCCGAGCCAGAGCGCCACTGAAGCGACGCATAACCATGGGCCAGCGCGTTGGGGTGCGCCTTTCGCTTGGAGCCGGTGTTGTTGCTGCCGTGCTACTGCTCGCAGGTTGCGGCGACTCCAAGAGCGCCTTCGAGGATTACTCGTTTCCCAGGACGAGCTCCGAAAGCGGGCGATATCTGTCTAACGAGGAACACGCCCGACTGCGGGAGCAATGGCAGCAAAAGCAGAACACTCAAGGCGCTCAGACGACTCCGCAGGCATCCGGGGGAAGCTGAGTTTCGCCCCTGACCGGCCGAGCGTTCGGCGGCAATCCAGTGACAGGTAGCCTTTATGCGCCTCGCGTAGAGGATTCGCGGCGGGAGGTCCACAGTGGTTGAGAAGCCCAATCTGCTGTTCATCTTCACGGACGAACAACGGGACGACACGCTGGCCTGCTACGGCAACCAGACCATTCAGGCGCCAAACCTGAATCGCCTGGCCGAGCAGAGCTTTGTCGTCGACCGCGCGTATTGCACGCAGCCGGTCTGCACGCCCTCCCGTTCATCGATCATGACGGGCTACTACCCGCACACGACAGGATGTCTGGAGAACAACGACCCGCTGAAGCCAGAGCATCTAACGCTGGCCGAGCGCGTTCCAGGTGACTACACCTGCACGTACTACGGCAAGTGGCACCTGGGCAGCGAGCTCATCGCGCAGCGCGGGTTTTCGGAGTTCGTTGGAATCGAAGATGGTTACCGGGAGCACTACACAGATCCAGTAGAGGCTCAGCGACTCAGCGACTATCACCACTTTCTGGTTGAGCAAGGGTTTCAGCCGGATTCCGGGAAGTCCCAGCGCGGTGACTCGTCGGCGGATACGGGACGGCTACGGACTTTCTCTCGTCAATACGCCGCGGAAATGCCGGAGCCGTACACCAAGGCCAGTTTTCTCGGCGTGCGTTCGGCCGAGTTCATTCACTCCCACGCGGACACGCCCTGGGTGCATTATGTCAACTTCCTCGAGCCCCACATGCCGTTCGACGGCCCGCTCAACGAACTGCACGACCCTGCAAACCTGGAGACCGGACCGGCCTTCCTGCGACCTCCGGACGATGACGCTTCGCTAATCCATCGGTCGCTGGCCGCCTACTACGGCAATACGGATTGGCGAGGTTTCGATCTAAAGGACGAAGCCTCCTGGCGCAGGGTTCGGCGGAATTACTGGGGTCTCGTGACCCTCGTAGACCGCGCCGTGGGACGCATCCTCCAGGCCCTTCATGACTCTGGCCAAGCTGAGCGCACCATCGTCGTCTTCACGTCCGACCACGGCGACATGATGGGCGACCACAACATTTTGGCGAAGTGCACGCTCTACGAAGAGGCTATGCGCGTGCCATTGCTGCTGCGCGTGCCCTGGCTACCAGACAACGGACGACGGATCGACGGCGCGATGAGCCTGGTGGACCTGGTTCCGACGCTGATGGATCTGATGGGCTTTGGTGCGCCACCGGAGGTACAGGGCATAAGTCGGGCTGGCGTGTTCAAGGGCAACGCCGACCTGGCCACCAACGACGTGATCGTCGAGTGGAACGGCAGCCACAACTCCTGCGTCTGGCCGCCGGACGCGCCGCCTGAAGCGCACCGGGTGGAATCCGACCCCTGGCGCTCCATCCTCAGCCACGACGGCTGGAAGTTGAACGCCAGCGCCACGGATCAGTCGGAGCTATTCGACCTCAACACGGATCCCCACGAACTGACGAACCGGTTCAACGATCCTGACCAGCGCGGACGAATTGCCGACTTACTGGACCGCATCCAGGCCTGGCAGGCCACCGTTGACGACACGGCACCGCTGCCCGCCGTGTAGAAAGTCGTCTGCCTCGCATGGCTTCGCCATACCCAACGTCCGTCGAGCTTGCGGCCGAGGCCGGCCGGTCGGTTCTGTTCCTCGACCTGCTCGAAGTCGACGATATGCAGCGCGTGCGGCAAGTCGTGCATCCCGCCGTCAAGCACCCCGCCAATCCGGTCATCCGCACGGGGCCCCTCGGCACCTGGGACTCTCTGCAAGCCTGCCCGTGGCAGGGCACGGTCATGTGGGACACCGAAGACGGCCACTACAAGGCCTGGTATATGGGCATGGATGTCGCCGAGGCCGGCCTGCAGATCCCGCGCGTGGGCTACGCCGTTAGCCCGGACGGATCGACCTGGGAAAAGCCCAACGTCGGCGTGCACGAATACGGCGGCTCGCGCGACAACAACCTGATCGCATTTCTCCCGGGCAGACGCACCAATGGTCCGGCGCTGAAGGACCCTGGTGAAACCGACCCCTCCCGACGCTACAAGTTGCTGCTACGCGACGAGAACGGTGACCGGGAGATTTGGAATTCGCCCGATGGATTGGGCTTCACGCGCGAGGGCGCTCCCAGCATCTCGACGCCCCCGGCCGCCGATGGTTCGCGGCGACAGCTCCCGGATCCCCTCGCCTGGTTCGACGCGCACCAGCTTCTCTATGACCGGCAAGACCCGAATCCTGACCGCCGATACAAAGCCTATGGCCAAATGTCGGCACGGCGCGGCGGCTGGTCGATCCGAAAGGGCGCCCTGCTGTACGGCCCGGACCCCTGGACCTGGACTCGTTCACCGCAGAACCCAATCATTGACCCCGACGAGGGCGATGAGTCCCAGATCCACTTCATCTCAGTTCTGCCCTACAAGGGTCTGTACGTGATGCTCTACGAGTACGGCTGGCTGGATCCGTTGACCTCCGTGTATGTGGCTGACATTCGACTGGCCGTCAGCCGTGACGGTGAGCGGTTTCAGAGGGTTCAGCCTAATCAGCCATTTGTACGGCGAGGCGGGCCCGGTGACTGGGACGGTGGTTTCCTGGTCACATCGAGTGACCTGGTGGTACGTGACCACGAGATCCAGGTGTTCTACGCAGGCCAGCCCGAGCACTGGACAAACTGGCCCTCCGAGAATAGGGGCGAGTGGACGAGCAGCGCTGGCAGCGTGTATCCGGCGCAGACCGGCCTCGCGACGATTCCTTTGGATGGATTCGCGGCTCTCGAAACAGCCGACGGCGAAATGCCGGGCGCCGTCACGACGATTCCACTCAAGCCTTCGGCGACGCGGGTTGGGCTCGAGATCTCGTGGGGCAACGCGCTGCCGGGTCGAAACTGGATCGACGTGCAAGTGGTGGACCTTGCAGGAGACCCCATCAGCACCGTGTCCCCTGCACGCGTCGTGACGCAAGGATCGTGCGTGCCAGTGGTGTGGGACGACTTGCATTCCTTGCCGGTTGATCGAGAGTTTCGATTGCGATTCGGAATCCACGGCGCCGCCCGACTCTTCGGGTTCAGCTTTCGGGACATTGACGGCAGGCAATGAGCAACGACCACCGTCCAAACATTCTGATCTTCGGGCTGGACACTACGCCCGCCAATCACCTCAGTTGCTACGGCTACCCGCGTTCCACCTCACCCAACATCGATCGTCTGGCGCGCAACGGCGTGCTGTTCGCCGACGCGAACCTTACGGGGCTGCCGACCACGCCAGGTTGGACCAGCATGCTGACCGGCGTGCATCCCCTGAACTCCGGCATCGTAATTCACGCCGAGCCGCCCCAGCAGCACGCGTTGGCGCCTGACATTGAGTTTCTCCACGAAACGCTAGCCGGCCACGGCTACCGCACGGCAGCGCTGGAAGGACGCGGACGCGCCTTTCGCTCGCCGTATTGGATGCGCAACTGGGAGACGTACCTGGACCGTGGCGGCGAAGCCACCTATCGGCGCGGGATTCCAGCCGAGCACATGGCGGACATCCTGGTGGACTGGATTGAGTCCGGCGAAGGGGATGACGGCCCGTTCTACTTGTTTACCCACTGGTGGGATCCCCACTGGCCGTACTTCCCTCCAGCGCCCTTTGACCGAATGTTCTACACCGGCGATGAGCACAATCCCGCCAACACCAGCCTCACCAAGTTCCGCCAGCACCCATGGTGGACGAGCCGAATCAGCGGCGGCGGAGGCATGCCCGACCCGCGCGAGCAGGCGCACATTGACCTCGTTCGCGATGTAACCGACCTGCAGTTCCTTACCGCGCTATTCGACGGCGAAATTGCCTATATGGACGCCATGATCGGGCGCGTGCTGGCGGCACTTGAGGCGCGCGGGCTGGCAGATGACACGTTGACGGTCATCGTGGCCGATCACGGCGAGTCGATCGTCGACCACGACATGTTCTACAACCACGGCGACCTCTATCAGACCAACGTCCACATCCCCCTGGTTCTTCACCACCCGGCCGGCCTGCCTTCCCGCCGAGTAGCTGACACCGTCGAACACATCGACCTGGTGCCGACGATCCTCGACTACCTGGGAATTGAAACGCCGCCATGCGTGGATGGAATCAGCCTGCTACCGGCAGTTCGCGGTCAGACGCTGGAGCATCCGCCGATCTGCATGACCAACAACAATTTCGGCATGAACCGCGCATGGCGCAGCGGGCGCTGGAAGTTGATCGAGCACATGTCTAAGGGACACCTTGGGGCGCGGCCAGGGGACCTGGAGCTCTACGACGTCGTCAGCGACCCGTACGAGCGAACCAATCTCATTGCCACGCATCAGGGGTTGGCGGACAGGCTGCGTGAGGAGATGCACGCATTCGTAGCCCGCATGCTGGACGGGCGGCCGGACCCGCAACTGACCTATGCCAACCATCCGTCGGCAACCAACGTCCCCTATTAGGCATCGCAGACACGGGCTTGGAGCCGCCGCCTCAGTCGGCGATCGTCAGCCGCTCGGCTTCAACCTCTTCGAACCAGGACTCCAACTCGCCAAGCAGCCTGGCGGCCCGCTGGGGTTGGGCATCCGTCAGATCGTTCTGCTCCCCGGGATCACGCTCAAGATCAAACAGCATCGGGGCTTCCGGAGCTGGAAATCCCCGTTCCGCAATGTCGGCAGGAATCGCCGCCGCGTGAAGATCGGGTCGGTACTTCAAGTCACGGTCCATCTGCGTGTGTTCGGGCCGGACCTGCATCAGCTCTGCAATCCTCGGCCGCACCAGCTTCCAGCGGCCACTCCGGATCGCGGCATTGCACTCAACCTGCGGCGTGTAGCGATTCCATTGCCAGTACCGTCGCGGTGCGGCAGCCGGTATCTCGCCGCGGAGCGCAGGCAGCACGCTAACTCCGTCAATTGGCCGACCACCGACCCTCGAGACGCCGGCCGCCTCGATCAGCGTCGGCAGCCAGTCAACGTAGTGGACCAGTGAATCGTTGCGCAGTCCGGCCGGCAGTCCTTCCGGCCAGCGCACCAGCATCGGGACGCGGATTCCGCCCTCGAAGACGTTGCCCTTGGCGCCATTGAAATTGCAATTGAAACGGCGCGTATCCACTTCAATGCCCATGGTGTAGTCGTGCCCGAGTGAAAGCTGCGGACCGTTGTCGCTGGTAAACATAAGGATGGTGTTGTTGGCACAGCCGGCTCGATCAAGCGCGTCGAGAATTTGGCCCACGCCCGCGTCCATGCGCTCATTCATGGCGTAGATCAGCGCCACGCCATGCGGAAGACCGGCGTCCACATAGGGCTGAACGAGCTCCTGTGGCGCCTGCAACGGTGTATGAGGCGCGTTGAAGGCGACGTGGAGAAAGAATGGCCGCTGCGCGTTGCGTGCAATGAACGCCGACGCCTCGGAAGCGAATACATCCGTCAGATAGCGGCCGTCGGAGTGCTCAGTAGTCCCGTTACGGTCGATGCGCCACTTGTAGTAGTCCGCCCAGCCACCGCGAAACCCAAAGAAGTCATCAAACCCACGCGCGTTCGGGTGGTATCGCGGATCCAGCGCCCCCAGGTGCCACTTGCCCACCATGCCGGTCGCATAACCGGCTGCCCGAAGGTAATCAGCCAGCGTGACCTCTCGCAAAGCCAATCGGTCTAGCCCCTGGCCCTCCAGCGTGTCGATGGCTCCGGTGCGATGTGGATATCGACCGGTCATCAGAGCGGCCCGCGCGGGCGCACAAACGCATGAGCCGGAATAGTGCTGGGTCAGACACACGCTCTCGTCCGCCAGCCCGTCCAGCACCGGCGTACGCGCCGGACCGTCGTTGAACAGCCCGAAGTCGCCATACCCCATGTCGTCGGCAACCATTAGCACGATATTGGGCTGAGTCATGCGCGATCCCTCGGACGGCAGTGTCTCAGCATCATCCACGAACTCAACGCCAAGAGCCACCGTCAGGCCGGCGGTGACCGCAACCGGAAAACACAGATCGAGAACCAGGCGTCACCTGTTTGCGGTTAGCTTTAGGGTGTCGGCGGAAACATGCCAGTACTAGTGCTTGGATCGGAAGCCGCAAGTCCAGCCGCGAAGCAGGAAAGCGAGCGGGCGCCCGGTCCTCAGACTCGCTGAGACGGGGAGGGCGCTACTATGCCCTGCCGACATGCCAGCTGCCGCAACCAATTCTGCAATCTCGGTCGTGTTGCCGTGCCTGAACGAGGCCGAGGCCGTCTCTGACTCGGTCAAGTCCGCCCGGCTGGGCATTGAGCGTAGTCAGCGTCCCGGCGAAGTAATCGTCGTAGACAACGGCTCAACGGACGACTCGGCGCGGCTTGCTTGTGAGGCCGGGGCACGAGTCGTATTTGAGCCTCGGCCCGGCTATGGGTCAGCGCTCCGGCGAGGCTTCGCGGAAGCGCAAGGTGACTTCATCGTGATGGCCGATGCCGACAGCACGTACGACCTGGCTGGGCTGGCCGATCTGGTTGCCAGGTTGGACGATGGTTACGACTTGGCGATTGGCAATCGAATGGCCAACATTCATCCGGGTGCGATGCCATGGCTTCACCGTCATGTCGGCACGCCAACGATCAGTTGGCTGCTCCGGCGAACCTGGGGTGTCAGCATCCGGGACAGCCAGAGCGGATTCCGAGCACTCACACGAGCGGCCTTAGGCGGGCTGCAGCTGCGCTCCACTGGCATGGAGTTTGCATCGGAGATGATCATTAAGTCCGCCGTGCAGGGGCTGCGTGTCGCCGAAGTACCGTCGTCTTACGGACTACGCGCTGGTGGCAGCAAGCTACGCACGCTCCGAGACGGCTGGCGCCACTTGCGCCTGATCCTGTTGCTCGCCCCGGGGTTGCTCTATGCCCTGCCTGGGGCAGCCCTAGTGGTTCTCGGCGTGCTGACGTTCGTTATCGGGTTCTCTTTCACCAGTGTTGAGGTTGGTGGACTTAGCTGGCAGCCGATCTTCGCGGGCCCCATCTTCTGGATCCTCGGCGTAACCGGACTGGCGCTGGGCCTTACTGAGCATCGACGGCTTGTCGGTATCGGGCTCGCCCGACCGTCAAAGACTCTCGGTCTGGGCTACCCGCTTATGCGACTAGAGGTTTCATTGGTTGTGGCCGCACTGGCAGTCTTAGTCGGCGTTGGCATCGATGCCTACATATTCGTCCGCTGGGTCAGCGGGGCGGGACCTCACCCGGTCGGCATTCAATTGGCTGCCCTCGCGCAGTCACTCATCGTCAGTGGAGTAAACCTGGCCTTCATCGGGTTTCTGGGAGCCGGCGGAGCCACGGTCAGCGAACAACATCACCCGAGTAGTCTGGCGATGGGCGGTTCGCCATCGAAGGACCAGGCTCTGCGTTGATCCAGTCGGAGCCACCTGTTCGGCCCGCGACGCACCGACACGCGGCAGGCGGGGGCTGGACAACCGTTGGCCTCTGGGGACTCAGTATCGCCGTCGTGAGCCTCACCGCCATCGTCCTCATCGGGGGGCCAGTCAGAGCGGCGTTCCCAAGTGCTGCAGCCGTTGGAATCGGCGGAATGCTTGCGATCTTCGGAGCCGCGGCATCGCTGCGCACCGCACCACGTCGAAGACGCAGAACTGCCGCGACAACGCTGCTCGGAACTCTTCCCCTGGCGGGACTCGCGGGTCTGCTGTACGTCAGCCCTTCACTCGCCCACGTCACCACTCAGACCAGCGCACTCGGCTGGGTCCTGGCAGCAACGCTTCCGCTCATTCAGGCCCTAGCTCATCGAAGACCCTCAGGCAGCGAACCAAGCGTAGATGTCACCTTTGGCGGGTGCGTCGGTCTCGCCTGTGCCGTTCTCCTCAGCCTGGCCATGTTGGACGAAGCGTTCGGACCGCTGTGGGCGCTTGCCGGGTGGGTCACGGGCGCCGCACTGGTGAGCGGCTTGATGCGCGTCACGCCCCGTCCGGCGGCCCGGCTGCCGTTCGGAATCGGGCTGCGCACGGTCCCGGCCGCGGCGGCCTGGATCATGGCCGCCATCGTCGCGGCCCCGGCTGCTCCGAGACACCAACTCGCCACGTCGGCGGGTGCGCAGGCGCTGGCTCTGCTCGTGTCCGGCTTTGTTGCCCTGACCATGTTCGTGCTCTGGCAAAGCGAGCGCCTCCCGCCCGGTGAAGGCGCCTGGCAGCGATTCCGACAGGCGATGCGTACCGCTGCGCCGACCATTTCCGTCCTGGCGTTGCTTCTCGTCGGGGCGTTTCAAGCCGCCTCGTACTCAGCGGCCACGGCCGATGACCTTGGGCACTTCTGGTACTCCGCCGACGCACTAGTCAACGGCGGCGACTATCCGGTCTGGGGCGATTGGATGAGCCTGCCGGCATTGCCGCTCCTGCTGATTGCCTCATTTGCGGCCTTCGGACATACATATCCGGCCGCCCTTGCACCGATGTTTCTGGCCAACCTGCTACTTCCGTGGCTGCTATTCCGCGCCGGACGCTCGATTGGCGCAGGTCAGGTGCCGGCCTTTTCCGTCGCGGTGCTTGCCACGGTCTTGCCACCGATTCAGATCGACAGTTTGGGCTCTGCGGAGCCTGATCCGATTTTCATCGCTCTGCTGGCCGCGACCACATGGGCACTTGCTTGCGCGCTGCGTGACGCAAGGCCCCATCGATCGGTCCTTGCACTCGGTTTTCTTGCTGCCGCCCTGGCACTGACACGACCGGAAGGGCTGCTGTATGGCGGGCTCGTGCTGATCGCCATGCTGGTCGCCAAACGTTCGAGATTGGCCGTCGCAGCAACATTGGGCGCCGGTGCGCTTCTGCTGCCATTTGGCATATATAGCCTGAGGACGACCGGACGGCCATGGCCAACCATGCGCCAGGAGTTTACGCTCGATAACCTCCTAAACCACGCAGGCTTGGTGGGTGAAGTCACCTGGCCGAAAGTCGCACGCGTCGTGCTGCTCAACGACCTGCGATTTCCTGTGCTGATTTCGGCCATCCTTGCCCTTTCCGCCTTGGGTTCCGTGTACCTGATGAGGCGAAGCCCGGCATTTGCGGCCCTGCCTGCCGCGGTCGCCATCAACGTGCTAGTAGCGCTCGGGATCAGCGCCAGCACGGTTCGACCTCAGGAACCGCATGAGTTCATGCGCCACATTGCCTATCCGACTCCAGTCGTTGCCACGCTGGCGGTGGCTGGTCTCTCCGCCCTTTCCGCACGACTGGCCCAAAGGGATCCCCGACCCCGCTGGGCGGCCACAAGCATTGGCGTCGCTGCGGCAACCTACCTGACAGCCGGCAGCCTCTACGTGCTGGCCACGCCCGAGGAGTTCCATCACGGAAACCGCAGCGGCAGCCTGTTGGCCGACAACATTTATGTAAACGCGCCCGAACTCTGGCGAAACCCTCTCCCGCTGCCGTGCCCGCCATGCCTCCCGGAC
>WTFW01000023.1 GCA_011523785.1 Chloroflexota bacterium
CCCTGGAACTCCGCTCCGCGCTCCACGCTGCCCTACCGCACTTCCGTTCCGTCACCGCCCCAACCGTCGTCGCCAACCTGACGAAAATTCCGGCCCAAACTATCTCTCGCCAGCCCACCCCCTCTGGGGGTGGGCTGGCGAGAGATAGTTCCCCCCTTCACTCCCGCCCACGTCCCTCCGCGCCCGCTCCGTCATCCCGGCGTCCGCAGAGAGCCTGCCCTGAGCTTGCCGAAGAGCCGGCCCTGAGCCTGTCGAAGGGGGGATCCAGTCCTCGTCCTCCGAGCCACCGGAACCTCGCCAGAACACACCCCGCGCCGCCTCATGAGTTTTTTGGAAAAAACTCCTATTGCGCGCGAGGCCCCCGATTGGTGCCCTCGCCGACTCGCTCCACCATCCACCCAAACCCCGCAACCCGATATCCTGAACCCGCCGCCCAGATGGGCGGTTATTTGTGGAGGGCACACACGCTTATGGCACCGCTCGACTTCGGGATCCCCGCCGGCAGCCTGCAAGACGCGACAATTGAACTCTTTCGGCGCGCCGGCTGGCATATCGTCATCGCATCCCGGAGCTACTTCCCCGAAGTCGACGACGACGATCTCCGCGTCACCCTCATGCGCGCCCAGGAAATGTCGCGCTACGTCGAGAACGGCACCTTCGACGCCGGCATCACCGGCAAGGACTGGACCCTTGAGAACCAGTCCGACGTCGAAGTCATCCAGGCCCTTCCCTACTCCCGCCGCAGCAACCGGCCCACTCGGGCGGTCCTGGCGGTGCGCAAGGATTCGCCGATCAAGACCGTCCAGGATCTTGAAGGCGCCACCATCGCCGCCGAAATGGTCAACTTCACCCGCTGCTACCTCGCCGAGCGCGGCATTACCGCCAACGTCGAGTTCTCCTGGGGCGCAACCGAGGCCAAGGTCGCCGGCCGCCTCGCCGACGCCATCGTCGAAACCACCGAAACCGGCTCCACCCTCCGCGCCCACGGCCTCCGCGAAATCGAAACCATGCTCACCTCGTCGCCGCAGGTCATTGCCAACAAGGCCGCCTACGCCGATCCGGTCAAAAAGGCCAAGATTGACCAGGTCGCCACCATGCTCAAGGCCGCCCTGGACGCCCAATCCCGCGTCGCGCTCAAGATGAACGTCCCGAAGGACCAGTTGGACCGCATCATCGCCCTCGTCCCCAGCGTCACCGCGCCCACCGTCGCTGACCTTTACGGTCAGCCCTGGGCCAGCGTCGAAATCGTCGTCCAGGAACGGCAGGTTCGCGAGCTGATGCCCCGCTTGGTCAAGGCCGGCGCGGAAGGCATCATCGAGTTCCCCCTCAACAAGTTCCTCTGATGATGACCAATCGCCTCCGCTTCGGAATCATCGGCACCGGCGGCCGCGGCCTCGGGTCCTTCGCCCGCGGTCTCCGCAACGACTTCCTCGACCAGTCCGACATCGTCGCCCTCAGCGACATGGACCCCGTCCGGCTCGCCTTAGGCGCAAAACACTTCGAAGTTGACCGCACCGACACCGACCCGTCGGTCGTCCTCGACAACCCCGAAGTCGACGTCGTCGTCATCACCACGCCCGACGCCACCCACGCCAACTACGCCTGCGCCGCCCTCGAATCCGGCAAACACGTCATCTGCGAAAAACCCATCGCCACCACCGTTGAGGACTGCAACCGCATCCGCGACATCGCGCGCCGCTCCCCCGGCGGCTTCATGACCGGTTTCGTCCTCCGTTACGTCCCCTTCTACGACCGCATGCATCAGGCCATCGTCAGCGGCGAAATCGGCGACCCGCGCCTCGTCCAAATGACCGACAACCGCGACGGCGCCGGCTACTTCCGCCGCTGGCACCGTCTCCGCGCCAACTCCGGCGGCCTTCTCGTCCACAAGAGCTGCCACGCCCTCGACATCGCCGGCTGGATGCTCGGCGCCCGCCCCGTCAGCGTCAGCGCCACCGGCGGCGTCGCCGTCTTCACCCCCAAGGACTGGGCCGGCGAGCGCTGCCTCACCTGCGACGCGGCCAACACCTGCCCGGAATACGTCGACATCACCCAGGGCCGTCTCAAAGAGCTGTACTACGACGCTGAATCCACCAGCGGCTACATCTTCGACACCTGCGTCTTCAACTCCGAGAAAGACACCGTCGACCACGCCAGTGCCAGCATCGAATACGAGGGAGGCAAGCGCGTCTCATACAGCCTCTGCCTCTTCGCCTCCTACACCACCCGCGAAATAGGCGTTTGGGGCGAAGATGGCAAAGTCGAGGGCCGCGACGGTCAGGATGCATTCCGGCTCACCGGCCGCCGCGACGACCGCGACGAGGAACGCCCCGTCGAGGTAGCCCGCGGTGGTCACGGAGGCGGCGACACCCGCCTCCTGGCCGACGCCCTCGCCGTCTTCCGCGGCGAACGCGATCCCGTGGCCGGCCTCGACGCCGCCTACTGGGCCGCCGTCCTCGGCATCGCTGCCGAAGAATCCGTCGCGCGCGGCGGCCAGCGCCTCACCCTGGCCGAACTTGGCGCCACGCCATGACCGGCCGGGCGGCCGTCGTCCCCGAAGCCAACGTCGTCCACCTCGAAGAAATCGAGATACCCGGCCCCGTCGGCCCCAACGAAGTCCTTGTCCAGACCGAGTGCACCTTCATCAGCGCCGGCACCGAACTCGCCAACTTCACCGGTCTCGACCCCGGCGTCCACGTCCCCGGCAGCTGGAACCAC
>WTFW01000036.1 GCA_011523785.1 Chloroflexota bacterium
CGCCCATTCCTCATCACCGCGCACGCGCTTCTAACTGCTAGCGTGGAGGATGGCTGCTCGGCACCAGAACCTATTGCGGAGAATTCTGGGCGGACGCTCTGACGCGAATATTCGTTTCAACGACTTGCGGCAATTGCTGCTGCACCTGGGCTTTGATGAGCGAATACGTGGAAGTCATCACATCTTCAGGCGAAACGGCGTGCGCGAGCTGATAAACCTGCAACGCGACGGGAGCCACGCGAAGCCGTACCAGGTTCGGCAAGTGAGGCGTATAGTCTTGAGATACCGGCTTGAGGCGAACGCCTGATGCACAAGTACGAAATCATCATGTACTGGAGCAGGGAAGACGGCGCATTTGTCGCCGAAGTGCCCGAGCTTCCAGGCTGCGTCGCTCATGGCGACACCCAGCAGGCGGCCTTGCGAAACGTCAACCAGGCGATGGACCTTTGGCTTGATACCGCGCGCGAATTCGGAGACCCGATCCCCGAACCAAAGGGCGAGCGCTTGATGCTTGCCTGACGCAGCCCGAGGCGTCACGTCCCGAGAAGCCCTCGGGCCATTGGCCGATCGAGAACCAGCACTCAGTCGGCGTCCAGCGCCTCGTAGAGCTTCCGGCGGTCGGCAACGTCCACCAGCGGCGGACCACCGCCCTGCCACTTCACCTGAAGACTGGGTGGCTGGTGGGGTATCCGCCTCAATGCCACCGGTCAGCTTGCTCTGACAGAGCGCAGCGGCAGCGCCTCGGTCTCCAGCGTTGAGAGATCCAGTCGCCTTGACGCATGGTCAATGTCAAAGCCCACAACTTCGCCGCTGGCGTCCAGATCAACGTTGAGCCCGTCCGTCACCTCGCGGGTCTCTACGCCCGGACCATCCTTGAACTCAACATAGAGGCTGTCAGTTTCCGGGTAGTAATGCAGTCTCATCAGTTGTCCTTCCGAAAGCGCCGATCAAAAAACGCATTGTGGATCGTCTCGCCATCGGCCAGCGTGATTACCCGAAGGAAGCGAGTTTCCTGTTCCCCGGTCGGGCAATCTCGCCCCAGAAGCGAATGCGTCCGCAATCACCTGCACGCTGTTCGATCCACCACCCGCCCAAGTTCCGCCAGTCCCTTGAGCTCAGCCCGGCAGAGCGGGTCAGAACCTGCCTCGGACTCGATCAGTATCTCAGGGGTCGCCCGCGCAACGAACGCTCCACGTAGCAACGTCGTCCGACGCCTCGGTTCTTCATCCTCTCGAAGAGGAGAGCCAGAGCCTGCCCCGGATTCGATCCCGGGTTCGGCCGTCCCCGGCCGAACCCGGTAAGGGGTCTTCCGGGCTACCGCCCTCGGGTGAACGCCTTCGCGTCTGCCGGAAAGCGATCCTCGGGCCACCGCTCTTTCACCATCTCCCTTGAGGGAGAGGGCTGGGGTGAGGGTGGCTCTCGCCCTTAGCAACCAAGTCTGGATCGAACAATCTCGGTTCCCGCGTCCGCTCCTTCCGACATCGTCAGAAGCGCGTCGACTCAGCCACGGTAACCACTTGAAGCCTGGACTTCGGCTACCTCGCCGCCTCGATCCGCGCCAACTCCCCAGGCAGCCAATCCGCATACCGCAGCTTCCCTCGCTCCGGATCCGGCTCCGGCAACCCCGCCTTCGCCAGTTCCTGGCGCAGCGGGTGCTCACCCCGCTCCAGCGGAAAGTCCACCCGCGACCGGCTGAAGTGCGAGATCCACGCCCCGTCCATCATCTCCATCACGGCCCGGCCCTCGATGCCGCTGCACTCGTGCTCGCGGTCCTCGTCCAGCACCCGCACCGTCTCTTCGGCCATCCACAGGTCGCCGCCCGCGTGGTCGTAATAGTCGTGCCCGTGCAGATACCGGTCCTCGTCCGCCAGCTCGTACTTCTCCCACGGCGTGTCGTCAACGACCTCGTCGCGCCCGCGCCGGATAAACAGCTCCCGCGAGTTGTACAGGCACACCGCCCCGTCCTCGCCGTAAATCTTGATGTGAACCCAGCCGCTGCCCGACTGGCTGCGGCGGTGCATCTCGGCAAAAGCCGTCAGGCCGCCATCGAACTCGTAGATCGCCGAAATGTGCTCGCCCGCCAGCAACCCGAATCCGTACGACCCCTCCACGATGTCCGCCGCCGTGGTCGGACGGCCGCCCGTCACGCAGGTCGCCAGCACGCTGCGAGCGTTCCCCGCGAACCGGCGCGTGCCGTTCAGCATGTGCGTGCCGATATTCAGCATGTCGTAGCCGCCGTAGTAGCCCTTGCCCCGGATCTTGATCGTCGTCAGCGGCCCGATCTCACCCGCGCTGATCAGCCGGTCCGCCACGTTGAACGTCGGCGTCGTCCGCATCTGGTGATGAATCGCCAGCCGCGTCCCGTTCGCCTCCGCCAGCTCCTGCATCCGGTCCGCGTCCGTCAGGCTCGTCGCCATCGGCTTCTCGACGATCACCGCCTTCGGCGCCCGGTGCTCCAGCACCCCAATCGTCAGCGGCGCGTGCAGATCCGTCCGCGTCGGGATGTTCACGATGTCCAGGTTTTCCGTGTCCAGCATCTCCCGGAAGTCGTTATACGTCCGCTCCACCCCAAACTCCGCCGCGGCCGCGCCCAGCCGCTCCGGGTCCACGTCGCACAGCGCCGCAATCTCCACCCGCGGATGCAACATGTACGCCCGCGCCTGGCTCAACCCCCGCGGCCCAAC
>WTFW01000025.1 GCA_011523785.1 Chloroflexota bacterium
TGGTGGTGGTACACCATAACGTCAAATCTTAGACATCTTAATCCCTATGACATCCAACACTTTCCTATCCCCAAGTCGGCGATATCTGACCGGACAATGCAATCACTGGGGCGACGATACATAGAAGACATAGATAGAAAAAGTACCATGCATGCCAGAAGACAAAGACAAACCGGCCTTACAGAAACCCAACAGTTCAGAATTCAGGACTCGAAAGATATCATCAACGAAATCGATGGTACTTTAGCCAAGCACTATGGCTTCACCGACGAGGAGTTGGACTTCATCATCAACTACGATATCAAGTACCGCATGGGTCTAACCTAACGAAGAGTGTCGTCAGCCAAGCTTGCAGTGGCTTCCAGTTGGCCGAAAGTGGTCAGACGAGTACATAGTAGCCTGTGACGAGTCGAACATTCCGATCGCCTAGAACCAGTAGGACTGCGGTCCCTCGTGCTCAGCGCTCGCGCCAGTGTGAATAGCTGGCAAGCAGTTTTGCGTGCCACTTCTGTTCCTCTCGATCGGCGGCGGCGAGTGCCGGGAGTTCGATATCCGCGTGATACGGGTTGTCGCAAAGCGGCGTGTTGAGCACCTGCCGTCCGTCGCTTTCAGCTGTATCGGCGTCAACCACGGCCCACCCGTAGAATCTGCGCCTCCGAGCCCTTGCGACACGATCAGCAATAGCCACAGCCATACTCACCGGTGCCGTGCTTAGCCGGTCGACGGAAATCCTACGTTCGCCGCATCGTTCCAAGAATACGTGAAAGGGAGGCTGGGATCGTCGGGCACGCTCGGCCTGTTTGCTGGAGAATACGCCGCGCCCAAGATCTTCGTCGTGCGCGATCTGCTTTGGAACGCTCAACGGGGCTGCGAAGCCGCGTGCATCAACTCCGTCAGCGCTTCAGCTATAAACCCGTCAGGAAGCGTCCGCGTACTTCCATAGCGGGCGCGACGGTGCTCGCCGTTCAAGTCCACCAAACACAGGGCACCGCCAGACGATTCGCAGAGCAGCAAGACTGATTCCCCATGTCCACTTGGCGCGTCAATTGCAACCTCAGCATCCGGCGTGGGATAGACCTCGAAGCGTTGGGGGGATATCACGTACATTGCCTTCAATAGGCGCTCGGCGTTTGCAAGCGCTATAAACCCGTCAGGAAGCGTCCGCGTACTTCCATAGCGGGCGCGACGGTGCTCGCCGTTCAAGTCCACCAAACACAGGGCACCGCCAGACGATTCGCAGAGCAGCAAGACTGATTCCCCATGTCCACTTGGCGCGTCAATTGCAACCTCAGCATCCGGCGTGGGATAGACCTCGAAGCGTTGGGGGGATATCACGTACATTGCCTTCAATAGGCGCTCGGCGTTTGCAAGCGCAATGGCCGATGGTTCCGGAAATCCTTCCTCACGCGCCTCATCTCGAACCTCTCGCAGATCTTGGATAGCGTCAGTGAGTTTAGTGTCCGTTGCAGCCTGAGCATGCTTGAAAATCCCGCTTGCAATATTGACAAGTAATCTCCAATCGCTTCTGATTTCTTGACTCTCGGAAGTAATCAGCGGATGGGGCTCATTCGTATCTATCCATTCATGCCCTAAACTGGGGGCACAAGAAGCAAATGTCATGTATGTCTTCGACGAAGGAGTGCGGGTGCGTAACCATGCACTTGACTCGCCACTCAGTTTGGGTCTTGATGCCCGCAAGAGTTCCGCGAAATCTCCTTCACCTGCCTGCCAGACAGCATTCGGATCGATTGAGCGTTCAGCCAACCCAATCTTCCGGGCATTTAGCGCACCTTCAGCCATCGCCGTTTTCGGAAGCCTCCGTGGACTCCGCCTCGAATTGGCTCATGATTTTCTCGTGTTCTCGCAGGGCTTCTTGCAACATCCGATAGAGAGCGATGCCGTCCAAGAAAGAAAGATATACGGCCGACCGGAATCTGGGCGTGGCATCAATTGACTCCTGCTCGCAGAACGCAATTCGCACACCACCAGGCGCTCGCGCCACAATGAACTGGTTAGCGAGATACGCTGGGCCGGAAAAGGCAGCGTTCACGTCAGCGGACGTCACATCGCTCGTGACTTCCGACTGGGCCTCGTCCGCCATCAATGATCCCCTAGCGTGTGCTGCACTACTTTACACTGTACAGCAATGTCAAGACGCTGGTCGTGCGGTGATCGCTGCGGAAGACTCGCTGCACGCTGGATTCTCCGACGAGCCGCTGACGGCTTTCTTCTGCTCCAGCCGCTGTCCAGGCGACCTCATCCTCCAGGCCTACGACGCAACCCAGATGCTTCGCGACGCAGGGGTCGCCGTCATCAGCGGCTTCCACACCCCGATCGAAGCGGATTGCCTGGACATTCTGCTGAGCGGGACTCAGCCGGTCGTGGTCTGCCCGGCCCGCGGCATTGGCCGCATGCGCGTCAAGCCGGGCTGGAAGGAACCGCTGGCCCAGGGCCGGCTCCTGTTGCTCTCGCCGTTCGACGACGCACAAATGCGCATGACGAAGAAGCTGGCCGAGCAACGCAACCGCTTCGTGGCTGACCGCGCCGCCGCCCTGCTCATCGTCCACGCCAACCCCGGCGGCCTGACCGAAGTCGCCGCCCGCCGCGCCCTCGCCCAGTCCAAACCCGTCCTCACC
>WTFW01000056.1 GCA_011523785.1 Chloroflexota bacterium
GAACAAAGCCGCGATCGGGCGCCTCGCGAGGCCGCGGCCTTCCTCACCCGCGAGTTCAGCCGCCTTGAGGAAGCCGTCGTTCCCGGTGTGCGGGTTAAGGACCTCCTCACCCCCCACTTCCTGCGCGAGCGCCTGCCCGGACCCGCCAACGCGCGAAACCTGCCTGAACTCGTCAAGTCCGTCGCTCGTCCCCAAAGCCTCTCCTGGCGGTCCCTGTTCCAGGCCCTGGGCTTCCAGGTCCAGCGCCTCCCCCAGCGCGGCTACCTGCTACGCGTCGACAACGCTCCGGTCGCCGTCGTGCATCCGCTTGCCGACCCATCCCTCTTCAGCCGCCTGACCGACAACGGCGAACTCCCCGAGGGCATGGTGCTCGCTGACTGCGAAAAGCAGGGCGCGCACTGGGGCATCCTGGCGGCGGGCGCCCGCTATCGCCTCTTCCAGCGCAGACCGCCCGTCGGACCCGCCACCGGCCAATACCTCGAAATCGACGTGGCCGAGTTGGAGTCTCAGGACCGCTGGTACCTCGGCCTCCTCGCCCCCGATTCGCTGCGCGACAACGGCTGGCTCCCCGCCTGGATTCAGGAAGCCAAAGACTTTGGCGAGAAGCTGCGCGAGGGTCTCCAGGAACGACTCATCAAGGACGCCCTGCCCAACATCGCGCGCGGACTCGGCGAATACCTCGAATCGGAAGGCGCGGACCTCGGCGACCGCAAGCAGCTCCAGCAGATCGAGGAAGCGGCCCTCACGCTCGTCTTCCGCTTCATGTTCTTGTTGCATACGGAAGCCCGCGGCTACCTGCCCATCGGCTCTGCTGTCTACCGACCGCGCAGCGCCAGCAAGCTGGCTGATGATTCACGACCGGGGAGTGGGCCGTTCGGCCGCCGATCTACGCAGCGCTGGGACCGCCTTAGAACGCTCGTGCGGATGGTGCGCACCGGCGATCCCTCCACCGGAGTGCCCGCCTACAACGGCAGCCTCTTTGCCCCTGCTGACTTCCCCGGCAGCGACTTGCTTGAACGAGCCGAGGTATCGGACACCTACCTGGCACCGGCGTTGAGCGCCATCGCCTACGAGAACGACCGGCCCGAAGCCTCCGGCCTGGACTACGCCGGCCTCCAGATCGGCCACCTGGGCGCAATCTACGAGGCTCTGCTTACCTTCCGGCTCACCCGCGCTCCCGAAGACTTGGCCTACGACGCTCGGCGCGACATCTACCGGCCACTCCGCGCCGGCGAGCAACCTGCGGTCACTAAGGCCGATCTCTACTACCAGGCCCAGACCGGCGGACGCAAAGCCGGCGGCGTCTTTTACACCCGCCACGAGTTCGTCGACCACCTGCTCCAACATTCGCTGCGGCCCGCCCTGGACGACCACCTCGCGCAGGTCCGCAGGCTGGCTGAGCGTAACCCCGAACAGGCAGTGCGGCGCCTGTTCGACTTCTCAGTGGTCGACCCGGCGATGGGCAGCGCCCACTTCCTCACCGCCGCCCTGGACATGCTGGCCGACCGTATCGAGATCTTCCTGGCTGAAGTCAGTGGTTTGCCCGGCATCGACCGGCTGCTCAAGGAACTTCGACAAGACACGGGACCAACCGGGCATCAGCCCGAGGATGGCGATCTGCTGCGCCGTCTCATCCTCAAGCGCTGCATCTACGGCGTAGACCTCTCACCCATGGCTGTGGAAGTAGCCAACGTCACCCTCTGGCTCGCCTCCTTCGTCCCCGGCCTCGCCCTCTCCTACCTCGGCAGCAATCTCAAGCGCGGCAACGCGCTGATCGGCGTGGCCGATCCCGCCGTGGTTGGGAGCGACAGTCCCATGCTGACCGGCCAGGCCGTTGACGCCGCCATGCGGCTGGCCACGCGCCTTCAACGAGAGCAGGCGGCTATCCCCGACCGCACGCCGGACGAGGTCGAGCAGTCTCAGGAAATGGGAGTTCGGCGGGACGAGGCCACAGCTGCCCTGCGCACAGTCTTTGATCTTTGGACGGCCGATCCGCTGGGGCTAGAAGGTGGGCGGCACGCGCTGGAGACCAACGCGACCAAGCTTGTCGAGGGCGATTCGGACACCACCGACAGGCTGTATCCAGAGCTGGCCGCAGCCGCGGCGCTTGCCGACCGCTACCGCTTCTTTCACTGGCCTCTGCAGTTCCCCGGCATCTTTCACCGCGAGCGTCCTGGGTTCGACGTGGTCGTCGGTAATCCGCCCTGGAACGAGATAACCGTGGAAGAGTTGGCCTTCTACGCGCTGCGCGATCCCGGGCTGCGGGGTCTGCCGAGATTGGCCGAGCGGAGAGACCGCATTGCTGAGCTCGACGAGCACAATCCCGGCTGGCGGCGAGAATTCGAGGACCAACAGCGGCAACTGGCGGCGCTTCGAGGATTCTTCTCGGAAAGCGGGGGGTACCGGCTGCAGGGAGTCGGCGACAAAGACCTATACCAACTCTTCTGCGAGCGGTACAGCTACCTTGTCAGACAGGATGGTCGGCTGGGAGTAGTGCTACCAAGGACAGCGTTCCTTGCACAAGGGGCCAGAGGCTTCAGGCAATGGCTGTTTACCCACAACAGTCTTCGACGGATCGATCTACTGCTCAACAACAGGAGATGGGCTTTCACCATTCATCCGCAATACACAATCGCGTTGTTGACAGGCCGACGTAGAACCCCAGACAGGCAAGCGGCTTTCCAGGTGACCGGGCCGTCGGCGAACCTCAGGGAATTCCAGAATGCATCTCGCACTGATGGCGTCAGCATTCCGACGTCCTCTCTTGGGAGTGCCGGGGTAGTGCCGCTCCTGCCCAGCCAGATGCACGCCGACGTGCTCGCCAAACTGCGGCGCGGCGTGCAATTCGACGCTTTGAAGAACCCTGAAAATCAAAATTTTTCAAGAGCGCGCGCTGCTGCGTCTCATCTAGCTCCCTATACGGAATTGCATGAGACGCAGCAGCGCGCGCTCTTCTCACATTCCCAAGGCTATCCTGTGTGGAAAGGCCGTTCCTTCGACCAGTACGAACCACATGGCAATGAACCAGCCGGATACTCTGACTGGGATGAAGTGCTTACGTTTGTCCAACGTAAGCGCACACGTTCGCCAGTCTTCAGGCGGATGTTTGCGAGGGAATTCCTGGCCGATCCCAATACTCACCCAATCAACCACTGCCGTATTGCCTTTAGAGACGTTACGAATCGGACCAACTCACGGACCGTAATCGCTTGCCTCATTCCACCTCGGACGCCACTAACGAACAGTGCGCCTTACCTTGTCTTTTCTGGTTGGGGTGCGATTGAGCAAGGAAGCCTCCTCGGTACGATGAACAGTCTTGCCTTCGACTGGCTCTCACGTAGGTACGTTGAGCTTCATCTCAACTTCTACGTCCTTAACATGCTTTGCGTTCCGCCTCAAGACAACAGTCCATGGATGCGTGTCGGCGATCTTGCAACGCGTCTGTCTTGCGTCGACGACCGGTTCGGCGAGTTCGCCGACGAGGCTGGCGTGGAATGCGGACCACTCTCCGACGCCCAGCGCCACAATATGCGGGCGGAGATCGACGCGCTGGTGGCCCGTGCCTACGACCTGACCGAGGACGAACTCCGCTTCATCTTCACCGACTTCACCGAAAACGCCGTCTCCCCGGCCTACCGCGACCAAGTCCTCGGGAAGTTCGAGCGCCTGTAGTGGAGCCGACATTGACGGCTTGCCAGAGTTCTCTACAATGGGGCCGTTCGGTTTCTGTTCGCGCAAGGTGCTAATCCATGCCGTCGGCGATTGAATGGACGGATGAGACATGGAACCCGGTTACGGGCTGCACACGGGTGTCGCCCGGCTGCGATCACTGCTATATGTTCGCCATGTACCCGCGCCTGACGGCCATGGGCGTGCGTGGCTATGAGTTCGATCCGCAGGAAGTGCAACTGCTGCCCGAAAGATTGCATGCTCCCCTCCGCTGGGGAACGCCGCGCCGGATCTTCGTCAACAGCATGTCTGACCTCTTTCATCCCCGCGTGCCCTACGGATTTGTCACGAAGGTCTTCGATGTCATGTGCGCGGCGGCGACACAGCGCGGGCACATTTTCCAGGTCCTGACCAAGCGACCGGGTCGCGCCGTCGGTTGGTGGAAGCACACTCAGGCCCGCTATGAAGGGATATGGCCAGCCGGGGTATGGATCGGCACCTCGGTAGAGAACCAGAAGTACGCGCCGCGAATCGCAGTCTTGGCGCAACTGCCGGCACCGATACGCTTTGTCTCCGCCGAGCCGCTGCTCGGCGCCGTTGACCTCAGGCAGTGGCTCAATCGCGGAAGCGTTCAATGGGTCATTGCCGGCGGGGAAAGCGGGCGGGCCGCACGGCCGATGGATTTGGATTGGGCCAGAGATTTGCGCGATCAATCAGTCAATGCCGGGGTCGCGTTCTTTCTCAAGCAGCTCGGCGGAAGGCGAAGCAAACGATCAGGGGACGAAGCAACTCTTGACGGACGCCATTGGCAAGAGTATCCCAAGCAAACGAAAGGACCGGTTCATGCCCCCTAACACGACAACTTGGGATCTGGATTCGCACACCCGGGGGAAACACCTCGTCCTTGAACGCTATATGCAGGCATGGCTGCCGATCATGACCAAATGGAACGGTCGGGTGCTCTTCATCGACGCCTTCGCAGGACCAGGCGAATACTCAGGCGGCGAGCCGGGATCACCAGTCATTGCGCTGCGCGCGTTGATCGATCATCGTGCCAAGAGTTACATTAGGAGTGAAGTCAACTATCTGTTTATCGAAGATGATCCGGATCGAAGCAGTCACCTACAAGAAGTCCTTGATGATCTAGAGGATGAGTTGCCCTCCAAGTGTAACTATGATGTCATAACCTCCACCTTCGACGAGACGCTCACGGAAGTTCTCGACGACATCGAACGGCAGCGCACCAGTCTAGCTCCGGCATTCGTCATGATTGATCCGTTCGGTGTTTCTAACACGCCCATGAGCGTTGTAAAGAGAATCCTGGACAACCCGAAATCGGAAGTTTATATTTCCTTCATGTATGAATCGATAAATAGATTCAGGAACCATGCTAACTTTGAATGGCACTTAGACGAACTCTTCGGTTGTCCAGACTGGCGACAGGGCGCAAGTCTGAACGACCGGGAAGATCGAAAGAAATTCTTCTACAATCTATACGGACAACAGCTAAAGAACAATGGCGCGAATTACGTTGTACACTTTGAACTATATCAGGGTCAAAGGCTTGTCTACGCGATCTTCTTTGGAACAAAGAACTTGAATGGCTGTGACAAGATGAAGCAGGCAATTTGGAATGTTGACCCTCTCGGTGAATTTAGATTCAGAGGAAAGCGACTTGGGCAGCTCACGCTGGGTGAAGCAGTCGTTGACTTCAGCCCACTTGAGGAGGATCTCCAAAATCGATTCAAGTCCCGGGGTTGGCAAAAGATAGAGGACGTATTAGACTTTGTTAAGTCGGACGGGACGGCCTTCCATTCAGGTCAACTTAAGATGAAAACTCTGAAGCCAATGGAGGCTAATGGGAAAATCGAAGTTCGGTCAGGCACGCGGAAAAAGTCAGGTACGTACCCAAATGGAACCGTGCTTCGGTTCCTCTAGCGACGTACACAACGCTTACACCTGCACAATGGTGTTCGATAGGTCCGGGGCGCTGTAGCATGTGGGGTCAGGAGGGAGGTTTGCGATGGCTGTCACCGACCTGGGCGCCCGCCTGCTAACGGCCGACGACTTGCTGCGGCTGTCCGGCGAAGGCGTGCGCGGCGAGCTGATCCGGGGAGTGCTCTGCGAAACCATGCCGACGGGACGCGAGCACGGACAGATTGTCGTGAGTCTGGTCTCCGAATTGCGGGCGTTTGTGAAGCCACGGCGGTTGGGAATCCTTACGGCCTCGGACTCCGGGGTCTGGCTGGAACGTGATCCCGACACCGTGCGAGAACCGGACATCGCCTTCTTTGCAGCGGAGACTTCGCCGCTGGACGAGCGCGTGACCGGCTACGCCGAAGTCGCGCCCGATCTGGTTGTCGAAATCGCCTCGCCCGGCGACTCCCGCCGCGAACTGAACGACAAGGCGCGGATGTGGCTCAGCTTCGGCGTTGAACTGGTCTGGCTGGTGCATCCGGACCAACGCGCCGTCGATGTCCATCGAGCCGGCCAAACCGTCGTGACCCTGAACGATGGCCAGACTTTGGACGGCCAGCACGTCCTCCCCGGCTTTACCTGCAAGGTGCGGGCCTTCTTCGATACCTGACGACCGGAATAACTCAAAGGGATGGGCGGACCCTACGAGCTGCTGGACAATGTCGACTACGGCAGCCACCGAGAGGCTCTGGCGTGGTTGGCACAGGACTACGCCGGGCCGCTGCATGTGGCCACGGGCTTTGTGGGCCTGGAAGGCCTGGACGCGCTGGCGGACGTTGCGGCCGAACGCGACCATCCCGCCCGCCTGCTCATCGGTGCCGCGCCCGAAAACCTGACCGGTCCACCCGGAACCACCGTCGCCGACCGCTTCGAGCAATCCGTATCCGCGCTTCGCCGGGAGCGTGACTTTTCCGCCTTCCCCGCGGCTCGCCGTGCCGTCCTTGAGCGAGTAACCGGCTTCTTCCAGTCTGATCACGTCGCCGTCCGCCGCTACGTGCGTCGTTTCCTGCACGGCAAGGCGTACCTCATCGGCGATATGAGCGATGCGGAGTCTTCATCGGGACCGCGCGCGGCGCTGGTGACCTCGGCCAACCTCACCCACGGCGGCCTCGTCGCAAACCTGGAACTGGGCATGGTCCACTACCAGCCCAACATCGTGGGGATGGCGCTCGACTGGTACCAGCGTCTCTGGGACGACGCCCAGGACTTTCGCGAGGAACTCCTGGAGCTTCTCCGGCCGCCGTCCCTCGAAAGCGACCCGCAAACCGTCTTCCTCCGCGCGCTGCTGGAGCTCTATGGCGCTGATCTCGATGACGATGTGCCGCTGCCTGAGGTGCATGCGCTCACCGCCTTTCAGCGCGATGGGCTGGCCCGCGCCAAGCGCATTCTCGACCAGTACGGCGGCGTGCTCTACGCCGACGGTGTGGGTATGGGCAAGACCGAGATCGGCGTCCAGCTGATCCTCGAACACACCCGCGACCGCGGCGAGCACGTGCTCGTCATCTCCCCCGCCCAACTCCGCGATGGCCTCTGGGAGCAGCGCCTGAGCGAAGCGAACCTTCCTGGAACCGTCGTCTCCTACCAGGAGCTTGCCCAGGACCGCCAGCTGTCGGCGCGTGGACAACGGCGGGTGCTTCGAGTAGACAAGGATGTCTACCGGCTCGTCGTCATCGACGAGGCGCACGCCTACCGCAACGTGGACAACACCTGGTACGCCGCGCTTGACCGGCTCATGGGCGGCACGCCCAAGAAGCTTCTTCTTCTCACCGCCACGCCCGTCAACAACTCGCTGTGGGACTTGCACAACCTGTTCCTGCTCTTCGGCCGCCACGACAGCGCGTTTTCCAGTGAGCCGCTTCGCATCCCGAGCTTGCGCCGGTTCTTCGGCGAAGCCGGTGCATCCAGCACCGATCGCCTGTCGGAGGCCAAGCTGTTTCCCCTGATCGACGCCCTGACCGTGCGACGCGATCGCTCCTTTATCGAGGAGCGCTACCCGAACGAACGCTTCAAAGATGGAACGCGCGTGAGCTTTCCAACGCCCGAGTTGCACGAGCGCCGCTACGACCTGGACGGGACCCACCCCGGCATCGTCCGCGCAGTCTTCAACGCTATCGACGGCCTCACGATGGCCCGCTACCGCCCGTCCGCCTATCGCCTGGACAACCCCGCGGGTTCGAGGTCGGAAGACGCGCTGGCCGGCCTGATGCAATCGCAACTGCTTAAGCGTTTCGAGTCGTCCTGGTACGCCGCGCTACAGACGGTCAAGCGAATGAGAGACGGCAATGACGCCCTGCTGCAAGTCATCGCGGAACGAGGGTCCGTGCCGCCGCCTGATGTCATAAGGGACCTGGTTGGCTCGTCTGGCGAGGACGATTCGTTTCTCAGCGCCGACCTGATCGACGAAGCGCTGGCCGACTCGGATGAAACGGTCTCCTCGGACGAATTCAACGATCGCTTTGTCACCGACCTGCGCAAGGACCGGGATGCTCTGGCTGGCCTGGCGCTGCGCTTACAGGATCTTCAGAACGCTGCCGATCCCAAGCTGGATGCGCTACGAACGGTGATGGGGGAGACGCCGTCCGAGAAGGTCGCAATCTTCACGGCTTTTCAGGACACGGCTGCCTACTTGAAGGAGCAAATCGAGCAGCGACCAGACCTCCTGGCGGACCGGGCGTGGACCGTTGTCATCGGGTCTCAGGTCGACGCCGACGCTCGCACCCGCGAGTTGGAACGCTTCTGTCCCATCTCGGTCACGGACGATCCCGAGTTTCGACCCGACGACGGCGAGGTCGACGTGCTGCTAAGCACCGACATCCTCTCCGAGGGCCAGAACCTCCAGCAGGCCCAGGCGGTACTGTCGTTCGATATGCCCTGGAACCCGCAACGCGTCGTGCAGCGAAACGGCCGCGTCATACGCCTGCGCAGCCCCCACGACACGGCCTACCTTTACACCCTGCTTCCCGAGCGCGGCGACCTGAACCGGCTTCTCAGGCTCGAAGCCAAGCTCCAGGCCAAGATCATGGCCGCCAACGCCTCTGTCGGCATGGAGACCCCCGTCTTGGCCGACGTCGAGTCGGAGTCCCTGGTCTTTGCGGACTTGAGTGCGTACGTGGAACGTCTCGAGGCTGGCGACGTCACCCTCTTGAACGAGCGGGAAACCGGCGGCGAGACCGGCTCGGCCTTCGCTGGCGAACTCTTCCGAGCCCACCTCCGCCGCGCCGCCGAGGAAGGCGAAGTGGCCCGGCTCCAGGGCCTCCCCTGGGGAATCGGCGCCGCCTTTGCGCAGCGGTCGCCATCACTTGAGGAGCCTGCCGTTTTCTTTGCCTGCCGCACGCGCCGCGATGAACGCTATTGGCGCATGATTTCCGAATCCGGTGACATCGTTCATCGCGAGGATCTGCCCATGCTCCGGCTGATCGACCCCGGGGATCAGCTCGGCTGCCCGATTCCCGAGGAACTCGACCTCGAGCGACTCTTCTCGCTAGCCGCCGCCGATATCTGCGAAGCCCACAACGAGCTACTCGATCCTGAGAAGCGCGCCGCCGCCCTGCCTGCCAGTCAACGCTGGGCCCTGGACGTCCTGCGCTCGCCCGATGCCCCCGCCGGCCGCGAATTCGATGAAGCCGACGAGGCCCTTTCCGTGGGACGCAACAACCTGGTTCGCCGCCAGCTCTCCGCCCTCCGCCGCGAGCACGAGTCCGGCGGCATGAGCGTGCCCGACTGTGCCCGCCGCATAACCGACATCGTCAACCAATTCGGCCTCCGCCCCGTCCCCATCCCACAAGCCCCGGACCCAATTGTCGAGGACGACCTCGGCGTCGTCTGCTACCAGGTCGTCCTCCCCGCCTGACATTCCAACTCAGGTCTCTCTCATCTCTCTAAACCTGGACTGCTCCCTCCAGCTATGGTGTGTTTCCCAAAGCGAATTACTCGCCGTTCCCCGCCCCGCAAACCGACAGGACCTCCTCCGTGAAAATCACCGACGTCCAAACCACCCTCCTCATCGTCCCCCGCGACCCGCCCATCTCCGACGCCACCGCCATCCAAATGACCGCCGGCGGCTACTGCTTCGTCCACCTCCGCACCGACCAGGGCATCGAAGGCCTCGGCATGTCCGCTCCCTCCCACGGCCTCCGCGCCGTCGTCGAGCACGACCTCAAGGACATCCTCCTCGGCGCCGATCCCTTCGACATCGAAGGTCTCTGGCAGGACATGTTCTGGCGCGTCCGCGGCTTCGGCCGCAAGGGCCTCGCCTTCCAGGCCATCTCCGCCGTCGACATCGCCCTCTGGGACCTCAAGGCCAAAGCCTGGGTCTCCCCCTCTACAAGCTGCTGGGTCCCTGCCGCGACTCCACCCCCATCTACGGCAGCGGCGGCTGGACCTCCTACACCGACAGCGAACTCATCGACGAGCAACTCTCCTACGTCCAGCGCGGCATGACCCGCGTCAAGATGAAAGTCGGCATGAACTTCGGCACCGAACCCGAAGCCGACCTCCGCCGCGTCGCCGCCGTTCGTCGCGAACTCGGCGACGACATCGAACTCTACATCGACGCCAACAACGGCTACACCGCCAAGCAGGCCATCGCCCTTGGCCGCCGCTTCGAGGAATACGACATCGGCTGGTACGAGGAACCCGTTCTGGCTGACGACATCGACGGCCTCGCCCGCATCGCCTCGGCCCTCACCGTCCCCATCGCCACCGGCGAACACGAATACACCAAGTACGGATTCAAGGACCTCCTCAGCCGAGGCGCCGCCGATATCGCCCAGCCCGATGTCGGCCGCGTCGGCGGCGTCACCGAGTGGCTCAAGGTCGCCCACCTCGCCGACGCCTTCAACATCCCCGTCGCTTCACATGCCTACCAGCTCGTCCATCTCCATCTCGCCCTCGCCACCCCCAACATGCAAGTCGTCGAATGCCTTGGCACCGTCGAAGCCGCCGACCGCATCCTCTTCACCGAATTCCCCGAACCCGCCGGCCCCACCTGGACGCCCGACCCCAACAAACCCGGCCTCGGCCTCGAACTCGACCCCACCGCCCTCACCACCTACGCCATCGACTGACCCTTCGCACTCCCTCCGTCATCCCGGCGTCTTCAGCCGGGACCCAGTCTTCGTTCCTCGCCGCCCTCAACCATTCATGGCGAGCCGCGCCAAAGCCTTCCGGCGACCCGTGTCCAACCGCAAAGCCCCAGCACCCAGGCTTCCGCTCCAGTCCCCGTCCTCGGTTCTCTCTCACTCCTCACTTCTCTCAGCTCACGCCTTCCTCCTCCATCTCCCCTCGTCCCTTCCTCCACCCCCTCCCTTGCCGTCGTTACTCAGGTAGTGTACACTGACCCGCATGCCAACGCAACCCTTTTTAGCCGCCTCCCAAAACCGGCCAAATCTCGGGACCGCCGGGGACCCGAAACCCCCTAAGGGGTTCGGGCCCCGGCGGGTCCGAGTACCCCCAAAAACCGCCAATCGCCTAGCGCCAATCGCCGCCTCACCGCACAATCCACCATGCCCCTCCGCCGCCCCGCCGCCGCCCTCGCCGGCCGCACCGCCGGCTGGCTCTCCCGCCTCACCCGCCGCGGCGGCGGAACTGCCGTCAGCGGTCTCGTCACCTCCGCCCTCGACCCCAACTTCGTCCCTGCCAGCCTCAGCCAACTCCACTCAACCATCACCGTCACCGGCACCAACGGCAAAACCACCACCACCGCCGCCCTCTGCGCCCTCGCCCGCGCCGCCGGCCAGCCCATCCTCACCAACCCCACCGGCTCCAACCTCGAACGCGGCCTCGCCGCCGCCCTCCTCCCCCACGTCAACTTGACCGGCCAGATCCGCGACGCCCCTAACCTCCGCGCCATCCTCGAACTCGACGAATGGGCCTTCGCCGCCCTGGCTCCAACTATTCGTCCTCGCGTGGCCGTTTTCCTGAACCTGTTCCGCGACCAGCTCGATCGCTACGGCGAAGTCGACCGCACGGCCGCCGCATGGATGGCCACCATCGACCGCCTGGACCCGCATGCAACTGTGGTCGCCAATGCCGACGACCCCGCTGTTGTCGCTGTTGCCCGCCGACATCGCGGCCCGCTGGTCTTCTTTGGCGTCGATATCGCAACCGATGCAACGACGCCCGACGCCTGGGCCGACGTCCGGCGCTGCCCTATCTGCGACGGCCGCCTCGACTGGAACCGGGTCGTCTACGCCCACCTCGGGAGCTACCGCTGCCGGTCCTGTGACTTCCACCGTCCCAAACCCGACGTTCGCATCACGGACTTCCAACCCCGCGGCCTCGCGGGATCCTGCTACCGCCTGATTACTCCCGACTCCAACCGACACGTTGAGGTCAAGCTGCCCGGCCTCTACAACGCCTATAACCTGGCTGCCGCGGTGACGGGCGTGCGGGCGGCTGGAATCGAGACCGACGCCGGTTCTGTTCTCGAGACGTTCCAACCCGCCTTTGGCCGTGCCGAGACGATCCTGACGCCAGGTGGGACTATCGTGCTGCTGCTGGTCAAGAACCCGACCGGCGCCAACCAGACGCTTGACCTATTGCGCTCCGAACCCAAGGCGCTGGATACGCTGGTGCTGCTCAACGACGGCGTGGCCGATGGCGAGGACGTGTCGTGGATCTGGGACGTGGAGTTCGAACGCCTCTCGCCACGCCGGCTCGTCGTTGGCGGGCGCCGCGCCGAGGACCTGGCACTTCGCCTGAAGTACGCGGGCGTAGCTCCGACCGTCGACCGGACGCTGGTTTGCCCGGGCATCGGGCCGGCGCTGGACGCCGCGCTGGCGTCGGAGCCCCGCAGCCCGTCTCGCCGGCTAATAGTGCTGGCTACGTACACCGCCATGCTTGACCTGCGCGCCATTTGCACGCGCCGCGGCTGGGTCGACCCGTACTGGAAAGCGGCCGCATGAAGGCTTCCGGTCCGGTGCTACGGATTGCCTACCTCTATCCCGACCTGATGAACCTCTACGCTGACCGCGGTAACGTGACCTGCCTGGAGCGCCGCTGCGCCTGGCGCGGCGTCACGCCCATGGTTCAACACCTGGAGTGGAACGACCGGCTGACCGGGACCGCCGACCTGTATGTGATTGGCGGCGGGCAGGACCGCCAGCAGCAACTGGCAAGCCAGGGTCTCACCACTAGCAACGCCGATCAGATCCTGTCCGGCCTCGGAGACGGCGCGGCGATGCTGGCGGTCTGCGGGGGCTATCAACTGATGGCGCACCGCTACCGCGCCGCCGACGGCGCGGAACTGGCCGGCCTGGGGGTGTTTGACGCCGAGACGGTGCATCCAGGCGCCGACGTGCCGCGCTGCATCGGGAACGTGGTTTGCGACTGGAACGGCTCGCGCCTGGTGGGTTTCGAAAACCACGGCGGACGCACGTTTCTTGGTTCGAGCGCGATGCCGCTGGCGCGAGTCTTGCGCGGACACGGCAACAACGCGGAGGACGGCACGGAGGGAGCCGTGGCGGGCAATGCCATCGGCACTTATCTTCACGGGTCGGTGCTGCCCAAGAATCCCCACTTGGCCGACCAGCTTATTCGGATGGCGCTCGCTCGCAGTGCGCCTGATTTCGAGCTTGCGCCGCTGGACGATGCCGCCGAGTGGGCGGCTCACCAGGCGGCGGTGCGAGCGGCGGGTTTGCGCTAACGCCTCGTGGCGAGACTGACGGGAATGCACCTGGCGTGAAGAAGGTCCGCCCCGGCTGGTCGCGGCGAAGCCTGGTTGTTCCCGCGGCTCTTGCGCTGGCGGGCGGCGCGGCGGCGTTGGCCTGGCGGCTCATCAGCCCGCCGCCATCGCGCGCCTTTGGCGGGCTGGTTCGAGCCGGGCGGCCCCAGGACTACGCGGTGGGCGAGGTCAAGGCGTGGGGCAGCGGCCGGTTCTACATGGTGCGCGGACCCAGTGGCTTTGTGGCGCTGTACCGGCAGTGCCCGCACTTGCGCTGCACCATTCCCCCGCCGGAACACGGCATCTTTGAGTGCAAGTGCCACCTGTCGCGATTCGGGCTGACCGGCGAGCTGTTGCGGGGGCCGGCGCAGCGGCCGATGGACCGCTTTCCGATCCGGCTGGTTAACGGCGAGCTCGTTGTGACGACCGGTGAGGCATGGGTGATCCGGCGGACCGAGTACAGCGACATAGACGCCTTCGATCCTGGCCCCGTGGCATGATGCGGCCCGTCACCAATCGTCAGGGAGGCCAGCTATGAAGCATCCGTCCTACGACGCGTCCTGCGGCATCTGCCACTCCAACGCCGGCGAAGAAGAATCTGCGGGCGGAGTGATCTTTGAGAACGACTTGTGGCTCATCCGGCACACCGGAGCGCCGTTTCCCCTGGCTGGCTGGCTTCTCCTGCAGCCGCAGCGCCACGTGCAGGGGCCCGCGCGATTCAACGACGCCGAAGCGACGAACTTCGGTCCGGCGCTTCGGCATTTCATGCGGACGCTGGAAGAGGTGACCGGGGCTGAGCGGAGCTATGTGGTGGCGTATGGCGAGAGCGTTCCGCACATGCACGCCCACATCATTCCCCGCTACGCAGACCTGCCCGCCCCGGATGTGGCCTGGGGTCTCGCGGACCGCTTCCGCGCAATTGGCGACGGGACTCGTGAAGGGATCCCCGAGGCCGAGGTGATGGCCACAATCGAAGCCTATCGGGCGGCGCTGGCCGCGAACCCGCCGCCGAGCTAGGCCTCGACGGGGGCAAACGCTGCCAGTAGGTCCGCGTCGGTTTCGCGCGGCCTGGTGATGCGGGCTTCGCCGTCGCGCACGAGCACGGTGGCCGGACGGCCGACCAGGTTGTAGTTGCTGGCCATGGACAGGTGATAGGCGCCGGCAGCGGGGACCGCCAGCACGTCACCGCGCCGCAACGACGGCAGCTCGATGTCGCGCAGCAGCACGTCGCCGGATTCGCAGTAGCGCCCGGCAACCGTGAAGAGCTGTTGCGAGCCGTCCGGCGGCCGGTTGGCGATCAAGGCGCGGTACTGGGCGCCGTAGAGGGCGGGGCGGATGTTGTCGGCCATGCCGCCGTCCACGGACACGTAGGTGCGAACGCCCGGAATCTCCTTGATCGTGCCGACTCGATAGAGGGCCACGCCGGCGCGGGCGACGATTGAGCGTCCGGGTTCGATGAGCAGCCGCGGCTCGGGATTCAGGCGGCGCGCCCGCAGGGTTTCTGCGATGACTCCCACGAAGGAGCCGGCCGTGGGTGGATCGTCGGCTTCGCTGTAGCTGACGCCGAAGCCGCCACCAGGGCTGATGTCCCGCAGCACCAGGCCATGCCTCTGGCTCATGTTCGCGGCGAAGTCGAGCACGATGCCCAGGCTGTCGGCATAAGGCTCGACGTCAAGAACCTGCGAGCCGATGTGGGCGTGTATTCCGGTCAGGTCGATCGCGTCCGCAGCCTGTGCCCTCGCGACGGCTTCTTCGGCGGCGCCTGAGTGCAGTTGCAGGCCGAACTTGCTGTCGATCGCGCCGGTGCGGATGTACTCGTGGGTATGAGCTTCCACGCCCGGTGTAATGCGCAGGATGACCGGAGCGGGCGGGCCGGCACGGTGCGCCGCGATTTCGGCGATCAGATCGAGTTCATCAAGGCTGTCCACGACGATGCGTCCGACGCCGACGTCAAGGGCGTAGTCGATCTCTTCGGGCAGCTTGTTGTTGCCGTGGAGCACGATGCGGTCGGGTGGCATTCCGCCGGCCAGTGCCACGCGAATCTCGCCACTCGAGACGGCGTCAGCGCCGAGGCCTTCCTCCGCAACGATGCCCGCGATAGTGGGATCGAGGTGGGCCTTGGAGGCGTAGAGGGCGAGGCTGTTGGGGTATTCGCGCGCCAATGGCTGGGCGTAGGCCCGGCACTGGGCGCGTAGGGTGGCTTCGTCGAATACGTAGAGCGGCGTGCCGTGCGCGTCGATCAGATGGTCGACAGGAGCGCCGCCGAGCACGAGCACGCCGCGCGAGTCACGGCGGGCCCCGTGTGGAAAGACCTCGGTGAGGAGCGTGTGTTCAGCAGTGCTCACGGCAGCGAGCTCAGAGGCGCGGGGTGGGCGGCCAGGGCGTCCTCGATAAGGG
>WTFW01000186.1 GCA_011523785.1 Chloroflexota bacterium
ACGAAGGCGTTGGGTAGGCGAGGGTGGGGGATTGGGCGCATACTGAATAGACGTGGCAGTGGCGCCTGGGGGTGAACCCGGCGCTGACATGGGCGGTGGAGGCTCTGTGGCAAGCGCACCGTCCGAGGCTGGGCCATCGGTAACCCTGCAGCGGCCCGCGATCGTGATCTTGCTGGGCGTGCTGCTGGTGGCGGCGATGGTCACGACGTCGCCCATTGCGTACTGGTTGCTGTACGCGCTGGGCGGCCTGGTGATTCTTTCGTACGTGTGGACGCGTAACGCCGCCCGCTCCCTGGAACTGCGCCGTCGGCTGCGGGGACACCAGATCACGGTCGGCGACGAGGTCCAGGAGGACTTCGAACTCATCAATACCGGCCGCCTGCCGATTCTGCTGGTGGAAGTGGATGACCACTCGGAGCTGCCGGGCTACCAAGCGTCGGTGGCCGAGAGCCTGGGTCCGCGGCAGCGCAAGCGCTGGATATCGAGGGGCGTCGCGAGTCGGCGCGGCCTCTACGGCCTGGGACCGACCGATCTGCGGATTGGCGACCCGTTTGGAATCTTCGCCTCGGAACGGCGGATCGATATCCGAAACACGATTGTGGTCTATCCGCCGATCTCGATCATGGCCGACGTGGAAATCCCAGCCGGGTCGATGGTTGGCACGTCGCGGTCGTCGATTCGAACTCACCAGGTGACGTCGGACGCCGGCGGCATACGGGAGTTTCAGCCGGGCGATCCGCTGAAGCGGATTCACTGGCTGTCCAGCGCGCGGCGTTCACAACTCCTGGTCAAGGAGTTCGATCTTGAGCCGACGGCCAACCTGTGGATTGCGCTGGACCTGGACCGGTCGGTGCAGGCCGGGCACGGTGACGAGTCGACGGAGGAGTACGGCGTCAAGATCGTGTCCTCGCTGGCGCATCAGTTCGTGCGCGACAACAAGGCCGTGGGATTCGTAGCCATGAGTCGACAAGGGCGCTACCTGATCGAGCCGCAAAAGGGTCTGAAGCAGCTGTGGCGCATCCTGGAAGCGCTGGCGGTGGTGCAGGCCACGGGTACCGCGCCGTTTCACGAGTTTCTGACCGCCAGCGCGGCCGGGCTGGGTCGCGGAACGAGCCTGGTGGCGATCACGCCCTCGGCAGACGCGCGCTGGCTGACGAGCCTGACGCAACTCGGCCATCGCGCGATTTACCCGATGGCGGTGGCGTTGGACGCCTCGACCTTCGGGCCGGCGGAGTCGAACGCCGGCCTGAGCCAGGCGGCGGGCGCTTCGGGCATCGGCTTTGTAAGCGTCGACCGCGGGATGCGCTTTGAGATGATTCGAGCGGACGGCCGCAACCTGGCGGAGTTTGAACGCAGCCAGCGCCGGCCGGTGACGCTGGCGCCGGCGTGAGCACTCGATGACCGCAGCCGTCGCCAGCCGTCCGCGTCCGCTGGCGCGCGCCCTGCAACTGCCGCGTACGGCCTGGCTGCCGCTGACGCTGATCGCCGCAACCACGCTGGCGCCGCTGATCAGCGTTCACACGGTTGGCTGGGCACCCGGCACGGAGGTGCTGCTGTCGGTAGCCGTTGTGGCGATCCTGTTTGGGTTTGCGCTGTCGCGCAGCCGCCTGTCGTCGATCTGGATCGTCGTAATCGGGATGGTCAGCGACCTGGTCGTCGCCTACGTGGTGGCCTCGGAAGCGTTTCCGGGACCGCTGGACGGCATTCGAAACTTCGTCCTGCTCTTTGGCGAAACCGTGGAGTGGGTGCAACTGCGGCAGGCCGGAAACCTGGTGCGCGAACAGCCGCTGACAGCGGCTGTCGGCGAAAGCGCGGGACTGCTGCAGGACCTGTTCTTCCGCCTGGAGTCGTGGTTCCAGGCCGCGTTTGCCTTCCAGGTCAGCCGGGACAACATCGTGTTTCTCTTCTGGATGACGATGGCCGCGTGGGGGATGGGATTCACGGCGGCCTGGGCGGCGTTCCGCCTGCGCAATGCCTACCTGGCCATCGCCCCCGGCACGCTGGCGATTGCCGTCAACATCACCTACGTGGGACCGGACTGGCCGCCGTTCGCGGTGTTCCTGATCGCCGCGCTGGCCCTGACCGTGCACACCCGGCTGTCCTGGCTGGAAGCTCGCTGGAACGACACGCGGACGGACTATTCCGAGGAGCTTGGCCCCACGGTTCTGATTGTGAGCGCCTTGCTGATCACGGTCGTGGTGTTCCTGGCGCTGATCCTGCCGCGGGCGGCCGGGAACCCGCTGGCCGAGGCCTTCTGGACTTACATGGGGGACGGCTGGGGCAACGTGGAAGCGGGGATCCAACGCGTGTTCGGGGGTGTGTCCAATCCCTCGGGTTCGACGCTGGCGGGACGGGAAACGCTGGCATTGACGGGACCCGAGCCGTTTGCGCGCAAGGAAACGCTGATTATCGAGAGCACGGTGCCCTCGTACTGGCGGGGCCAGACTTTCGACACTTACACGGGACAGGGGTGGCGCAGCACGATGCGGCTGCTGGAAGGACGCCGAGCCAACGAGCCGATAACCGAGAGCCTGAATCTGAAGTCGCGGCTGGCGTCGCGCTCGAATATCGAGATCCTGGATTCGAACTCAGCGATTCTGTTCGCGCCGGGGGACGCCCTGCGTCTCAACCGCCCGTACCAGGTGCAGGTGGAAGAACGAGAAGTCGCCATTGAGGACTACGCGTCGATCCGCGCCACTCGCCGGGTGGGACAGCGGCTCGTCTATTCCGTGGACTCGACGCTGGCGGCGGCGACGACGCAACAGCTCCGGACGGCGCCCACCGTGTACCCGGCATGGGCGGAGCGCTACATCGAGCTGCCCGAGCTGCCCCCACGAGTGCTCGAATTCGCCGCCCGCCTGGCCGAGACGGGCGAGACGGCCGTGGACCGGGCGCGCGCGGCCGAGTTTTTCATGCGGCGATTTCCGTACGCGCAGGACACGGAGCCGCTGCCGCCGGATCGCGACGCCACCGACTACTTTCTCTTTGACCTTCGTCGAGGCCACGCCACGCAGATCGCTTCCAGCATGGCTGTGCTGGTTCGAGCCATGGGCATCCCGGCTCGCGTAGCGGCCGGCTATTCCGAGGGCGTCTTCGATCCGATCACGCAGCGCTACATCGTGAATCCCACCGACTCGCACACGTGGGTGGAGGTGTTCTTCCCGACGTACGGGTGGGTGCTCTTTGAACCGTCCGGATTCCGAGCTCCGGAGGTGCGCGGCGGGGCGACCGAGGGTGTCGAAGGCCAGGGGCTGAACCCGGACGCCGCCGACTTGTCGGAGGTGGACGACTTCCTGGACGAACTTGAAGACATGGACGTGGGCAGTTTCCAGCCGCTGGATCCATCCCAGGGCACGAACCGGATTCAAGAGTTTCTGGCCAACCTTGGCGGGGCAGTTCTGGCGCTGATCGTTTTTGGCTCGGCGCTGGTCGCGGTGGGAATGCTCTATCTCCTCGGGTCGCTCGTTCGCGACCTGATCCAGAGTCCGCAAGCTGCGGTGGGGCGCCGGTATGAGCGAATGGTCCGATGGGCGGGACGCGCTGGGTACAATACGCGCCGCGGGTTCACGCCGGTGGAACTTGGCCGCCAGCTGGCCGCCGAGCTATTTCCGGCGCCCGCCACGCAAGCGCCCACCCATCTTGCCGCCCCGCCCGAAGTCGTAGCGGAGACCTATGTTCGCGCCACCTACGGCCGGCGGCAGATCACACGCTCGGAGCGACGCATGGTTGACAAGGCCTGGCGGCGGGTGCGCTTGCGGCTGGTCGCACGCATGATCGGTCGGCCTTTGCGCCGCCTCACACCCTCGCGAGCCTGAGCGTGGACCTGGCAGGCGTTCGCGACATCGCGGTGGTAGTGCTGGCGGCGGTGGCGCTGGTCACGACGATCGTCATCCTGATTACCGGGATGCTGGTGTGGCGTCTGCTGGCGGCAATTCGGGCCGATGTCACGCCGATCATTCAGTCGGCCCGGGAGACGGTGGACACCGTGAAAGACACCACAGAGCTTGTGAGTGACGTGGTGAAGGACGGTACGAGTTCGACTTCGGGCGCCCTCAGGAAGTTTCGCCGGGTTCTGCAGATGGCGCTGCGCTGGTGGAGATGAGTGGAATCGCACATGGCCTGGATCATCATTGGGGCAGCCGCCGGGTTTTTTGTTGGGGGAGCGATAGGCACGATTGCCGCGCCTCAGCAGGCGCAGAAGATCATGGACACGCTGCCGGAACGGTTGAGCGCCATCCGCAACGCGGCGGAAGAGGCGGCCAGGGAGGCTGAAGCGACGGTGCGCCGTCGTTCCCAACGCTCGCGCGGGCGTCGGCGCCGACGCAGCCGGCGACGCGGCAGCCGGTCCTGATGGAAGCCGCGCGCGATATCGCGATCATCGTCCTGGTCGTCCAGGGGCTGATCATTGGGCTGGCGGCGTTCGTGGCCGGAGTTTTGGGGGCCATCGCCATCGTGGAAGCCACGGTGAACGTGCGGCGCGGCCTGCGGCGGAGCGCCGCGAAGATGGAGCGGACCAACAAGCGTGTTGACTCGATTATCGAGACGCGTGTGCTGCCGCCGATCATCCAATACCACCGCGGGCGGGCGGCGGCGCGATCCACGCTGGAGCAGGCGCGACGGGCGTTGGACGATCTGAAACGGACCGCGGGGGTCGGCGGCGGCTAGACGGCGCGCAGGGCGGGGGCGTTGCTTACGCGCAGCTGAGCTCGTCTCGCAATGCTCGGAGCTGTCGGTAGCAGCCGACGAGGTCTTTAAGCGAGTAGCGCGTGTTCAGGCCGCTGGGGCTGGGAACCAGAAATACCACTGAGGACTGCAGCGCGCGGGGCTGACGGCCCGGCCTCAGGCGCGGCGGTGCAGGACGGCCTTCGCCGTACTTGAGGTAGCTGCGGTAGCCGCCAATGCCCTGAAAGCAGACGATGCGGGGCCGGAAGCGCTTGATCTTCTCCGTGAGCACCGGCGCCCAACGGCGGTAGTCGGCGGCTCTAAGGTCCCTGGCCGTAGGGGTTGGGCGCTTCACAACACCGGTGAGTCCGATGCCGAAGTTCAGGACGCGGGCGTCCGTTTCAGGCCACAAGGGCTCGCCGAACAGGCCGGCCCGGTTGGCGGCGTTCCAGAAGCGATTGCCGGGCCCGGCGTAGTAGTGGCCAGCCCAAACGGAAGAAGCGCCGGGATTGATGCCGACGATCAGGATGTCGAGTCCGGGAGCAAGGTAGTCGGGCAGCGTGGTGCGAGGTTTCGCGCACTCGCCGGCTGGGCCCTGGCAGGGCGTTTGCGGTACCACGGCAAGACTCCGCACACTTTTTGCAGATCGCTATTGAACCAGACGGTTTGCAAATTACCGAGGCGCCTCCGGATCGCATGACTGTCGCCGAAGCATCGACGGGCGCTGTGTCCGGCGTGCGGCTGCCGGCGGTGATTTCCGCCGACGACATTTCAGAGCGCGTTGGCGAGCTTGGCGCGGAAATCTCGGCGGTTTACGCAGGTCGCGAGCCGGTGTTGGTACTGGTGCTGCACGGGGCGTTTATCTTTGCCGCCGATCTGACGCGCGCCCTGAGCACGGCGCACCAGGTGGAGTCGCTGGCGCTGGCCTCCTATGACGGTCGCGAGTCAAGCGGCGAGGTGCAGGTGGTGAAGGACCTGGGTTGCGACATTGCCGGGCGGGACGTGCTGATCGTGGAGGACATCGTGGATACGGGCAGGACGGCAGCGGCCGCGCTGGAGCTGCTGGAGTCCAGAGGGCCGAGTTCGATCGAGGTAGTGACGCTGCTGGACAAGCCTTCGCGACGGGTGATGGAGGTGAAGCCGCGCTGGGTTGGGTTCGAGATCGAGAACGTATTCGTGGTTGGCTACGGGCTGGACCTGGATGGGCGATTCCGGGGGCTGCCGTATATTGCTGACGCCGACGCCATGGATTTGAAAGGCGCTCCATAGCCTTATGCCTCTGGTCACGGTCGATGATCGCAGTGTTGCGCTTGACGTGCGCGGTGCCGGAAATACGACGGTCTTGTTCATCCACGGGATTGGGCCCGGTGGCGCCGCGTGGGACCTGGTCACCCAGGGGCTGGCCGACGCGTGCCGCGCGTTCGTGCTGGACTTGCCCGGGTTTGGCAGGAGCGAACGCGGGAATGCGACTGGCTCCATCGACGACGCGGCAACGCTGGTTCATCGGGTGCTGCACGGGCAGGGGAACACCCAGGCGCTGCCGGTCGTGGGACACGCGTACGGAGGGCTGGTCGCGCTGAACTTCGCCGCTCGCTTCCCAAGTCACGTGAGCCACCTGGCCCTGGTTTCGACGGCGGGCTTCGACCGGGATCCAGGAGCAAGCGTGGAGCGACTGAACGGAATCGAGAACGGTGGCTGGGATGCCGACGGGGCCGACGCATGGCTACGCGCAGGGTTGGTGGAGGACCTGGCGGAAGCGCACTTTGCCGCGATGCGTGATGCCACGGCCGCCGTGGATGCCGACCTGATAGGCGGTTGCCTGGCCAGCAGCGCGCGCCGGGTGTTGCTGGAGGAGGCAACCGAAATTACGTCGCCGACGCTGCTGGTGCGCGGTTCGGACGATTCGTTTGTTCGCGAGAGCGATGTGCAGATCCTGGCCTCCCGGTTGGCCGCCGCCGAGGTCTTTACGCTACCCGACGTGGGCCACTGGCCGAGCCTGGAGGCTCCCGACGAGTTGCGGGCCGAATTGGTGCGTTTCCTGGGGCTCTGAGCGCGGACGGGTAGTGCTAGCCTTCGCGCCAATGCGCGCGCCACACGAGGGACACTGGGCATGAAATTCGTTCGCTACGCCACCGAATCCGGACCGGCTCTTGGTTCCCTGAAGGAGTCAGGCGCCATTTACGCCGTCAGCGGCGACATGTTCGGCGACTACGAGGTTGGGGCGCAGGTCGGCACGGTGGACGACCTGGAGTTGCTGGCGCCGGTGGACCCCAGCAACGTGATCGCGGTTGGGGCGAACTACCTGGCGCACATCCTGGAAGGCCACGACGAAGACGCGATTCCGAAGTTCCCGATGCTGTTCATGAAGCCCAACTCGGCCATCACCGGTCCGGGCGCGCCGATCGTGCTGCCGGACCCGGCGAAGTTCACCCAGTCGATGAACGACCCGGACCTGCAGAAGGATCCGTTCGGCGAGGTGCATTACGAGGCCGAGCTGGTGGCGGTGATCGGGAAGACGTGTAGGAACGTCTCCGAGGACGAAGCGCTGGACTACGTGCTGGGTTACAGCTGCGGCAACGACGTCAGCGCGCGGGGCCTGCAGTTCAAGGAAATGGCGACCGGCGTGCTGCTGATGGGCAAGGGGATGGACACGTTTGCGCCGCTTGGCCCATGCATCGCCACCGACCTCGACCCCTCAAACCTGGAGATCATGGCCCGGCTGAACGGCGAAACGAAGCAGCACAGCAATACCAACGACCTGCTGTTCAGCGTGGCGGCCCTGGTGGCCTACACCTCGCAGGGCGTCACCCTCAGTCCCGGCGACTGCATCTACACGGGCACGTGCGCGGGGCCATCGGCGCTGTCGCCGGGCGATGTGATCGAGATCGAAGTTGAAGGCGTAGGCGTGCTGAGCAACCCGGTGGTGGCCGCCTAAGGCACCCCAGCGAGAAGCGGCATGATCCGCGGATTTGAGTTGCCGTACGGCGACGAGACGCTTGCCGTCGGCACGGCGGGCGTTGAGCTGACGGGGGTCTACACGCCTCGACCGACCGAGCCGGCCCTTGCACCCGAGGCACTCATCCGGCAAGCGCTGGATAGCCCGATCGGGTCGGAGTCGCTGCGCGAGGCGGCGCGGGGCAAGGCCAGCGCCCTGGTGCTGATCGACGACATCACGCGGGAGACCCCGGCAGACTTGCTGCTGCCGCCGATCCTGGACGACATGGTAGCGGCGGGGATCGCGGCGGACGACATCCTGGTGATGATCGCGCTGGGCACGCACCGGCCGATGACCGACGCAGAGGTGAGGCACAAGGTCGGCGACGAGGTGCTGGCGAGGGTGCGGGTGACGCAGCACGACCACCGGACGGCGCCCTTGCGCGACCTGGGCGTGACGCCGAGCGGAACGCCGATCGAGGTCAACGAGCACCTGTTCAAGGCCGACATCGTGATTGGGACCGGGGCGGTGGTGCCGCACCACATTGCAGGGTTCTCGGCGGGCGCCAAGATCGTACAGCCGGGAGTTTCCGGCGCGGCCACGACGGCCGCCACGCACATGTTCAGCGCCAGGGCGAGGACGCCGCTGCTGGGACGAGTGGATACGCCGGTACGCGCCGAGATGGAGCTGATTGCCGAGCGCTGCGGCATGCGACACGTGTTGAACGTGACGCTGAACGCCGACGGGCGGATCGTGACCGCTCGCTTTGGCGCCACACGGCCAACCTATCGACGGGCCGTGGAAGACGCCCGGCGTATCTACGGCGTTCGCGCGCCCGCCGGGCTGGACGCGGTGGTGGCCGGGTCGCATCCGTGCGACATCGAGTTCTGGCAGGCGCACAAGAGCCTGTATCCGGCGATGCTGATGGTGCGGCCGGGCGGGACGATCATCGTGGTGACGCCCTGTCCCGAAGGCGTGGCCGTGACGCACCCCGACATGCTGGACTACACGGCGCAGCCGGCGGATGCGTTGCTGCGACGCTACGAGCGCAACGAGATCGACGACCGCGTGGCCGCATCGCTGGCCGTTGCCTGGGCCAGGGTGCGGGAATACGCGCGCGTGGTGCTGGTATCGGACGGGATCGCTCGGCATGAGGCAGAGGCGCTGGGGTTCGACACCGCGCCGGACGTGGAGACCGCGCTCTCGGCCCTGGCGCGGACCAGCGGCTCCACGCCACAGGTGGGGGTATTGACGCACGCACCGGACACGCTGCCGCTGGTGGCCTGAGTGGCCGAGTGCTGGGCCGTCATTGCCGACGACCTGACCGGGGCGCTGGATACGGCGCTGCAGTTTCGAAAGGCCGGGCAGCAGACCACGGTTTCGACTCGTCCCGGTCTCTGGCCAACCGGCGGAACTGTCGTTGCCCTGAGCACAGAGACCAGGCACGAGTCTGCCGCCAAGGCCGCGGCGAGCGTGCAAGCCGCGTTTCACACGCTGCCGGGCGGAACATCGCGATGGATCTACAAGAAGACCGATTCGCTGCTGCGCGGGAACATTGGGGCCGAGTTGCGAGCGCTGCGCGAGGCCGCCGGCTCGGGGCCGCTGGTGTTTGCGCCGGCCTATCCGATCGGCGGCCGGACGACGGTGGATGGGATACATCGGTTGCACGGCCTGCCAGTTGCCGAAGCCGCTCCGGGACAGGATCCGCTGACACCGGTGAGGGAATCACACATTCCGAGCCTGCTGCGGGACAGCGCCGAGCTGAAGACCGAGGGGGTGCCGCTCGACGTCGTGCGTGGAGGTCAGGACCGCTTGGTTGACGCGCTTGCGAGGGCACGGGGGTCTGGTGTCGACGTCGTGGTGCCGGACGTGGAGACGGACGGCGACCTGCGCGCCATTGCGTCGGCCCTGCGTGTGGCCGAGGCCGGGCGAGTCTGCGCGGGTTCGGCCGGGCTCGCGGAGTACCTAGCGCAACCCGATCAGGGCTCAACCCAGCCCGCGGACCTGGGACGATCGGGATTCGTGGCCGCCGTGGTGGGCACGCCGAGTGCGCATACCAGGGCGCAGGTAGAGCGCGCGCTAGACACGGGACTCGCGCGGCGCATGCGGATTGGATGCGGCGCGGACATCGAAGCTGCGATTCGAGAGACCTGCCGCGGCCGGCTGAGCAACCGGCTGGTTATCTTCGACACGACGCTTGAAGGCACGGCGCCGCGGCCCGAGGAACGGCGGCGCCAGCTCCAGCTTGTCGGCGATCTGTGCGGCGCCGTGGCGAGTGCCGCCAGCGAGCCGGGTCTGATTCTCACCGGCGGTGATACGGCACGGGCCGCGCTGGATGCGCTGGAGGTGGATGCGATCGAGGTGTTGGGGGAGATCGAGTGGGGCGTGCCCGGCGGTCATGCCCTGCGCGGCGCACGCCGGGTGGCGTCTGTCGTTACCAAGGGCGGGAACATGGGAGGGCCGGACGCGCTGATGACCGCCTTCAGGCGCCTATGCTCCAAGGTGAGCCAGGCAGCATGACGTTTCCACTAGCCAACCAGCGCCCACTGCCGCGCCACAAGTCACCGAGGGTTTGATGTCCGCCGACCAGCGCCCGCTGATTGCCGTCAGCATGGGCGACCCGGCGGGTGTCGGGCCTGAGATCACGGCGAAGGCCCTGGCCAACCCGAAGATCCGAGCCGCCTGCCGCGCCGTGGTGGTCGGTGACCTGGGGACGATGGAACGGGCCGCGGGCGCGGTTGGGCTCACGGTCACCGCCGTTGAACTGGATGCGTTGGATCGGGAGACCGATGAGGTCCAGGTCTACGACCCCTGGGGACGCGATCTGACTGACGTGCCCGTGGGGATGATTGACGCCAGGGCCGGCGCGGCCGCAGCGCAGGCAGTGATCGCGGCGACGAACCTGGCGCTGGACGGCCGCGTGGCGGCGATCGTGACCGCGCCGATTAACAAGGCCGCCATCAACGCCGCCGGGTACCACTACGCGGGACATACCGAGTTGCTGGCCGACCTGACGGACTCGCCCGGAGCGCGCATGTTGCTGGTGGCGCCGGGGCTACGGGTGATTCACAACAGCACGCACGTCTCGCTGCGGGAGGCCATTGAGCGTGTGACGCGGGACAACGTGCGGCACGTGATCGGCCTGCTGGACAAGACGCTCCGGATAATGGCGATCCCGGAGCCGCGAATCGCCGTTTGCGGGCTCAATCCACACGCGGGGGAAGGCGGCCTGTTCGGACACGAGGACGACGCGTTCATTCGGCCGGCCATCGAAGACGCGCGCAACGACGGCATCGATACGACCGGGCCCGAGCCGGGGGACACCGTCTTCAACCGGGCGCGAAACGGCGCGTTCGACGGGGTGGTGGCGATGTATCACGACCAGGGGCATGTGGCGGTGAAGGTGGCCGGGTTCTTCGACGGCATCAACGTGTCGGTGGGCCTGCCAATCATCCGGACCAGCGTGGACCACGGAACCGCGTTCGACATTGCCGGACAAGGGGTGGCGCGGGCGGATAGTATGGAGATGGCCATCGAGATTGCCGCCACCATGGCCGCCAGCGACGGACGCCCGGCGGCCACGGAGACTGCCTGACCTAATGAACCCGCCCTTGCAACTCGCCCAGTTGGTGCTGTCCATCATTGTGATTGCCGCGGTTCTGATCCAGTTGCGAAACACGGGGATGGGCTCGGCGTTGGGCGGGAGCGACAGCTCGTTCTTTCACGCCCGGCGCGGCGTGGACCGGCTGACCTTCAACTTCACGATCGGCGCGTCAGCGCTGTTCTTCCTGGTTTCCATCCTGGCGGCCGTCCTCCAGTAGCGCGTCGCGCACAAGGGACGCGTCGCAGATCCGGGCATACGAGCAGCGGCGACAGACCTGGGGGTCCTCGGCCCGATTCGGGGCTTGCCAGAACGGATCGAATCGGGCTGTCTCAATGCCAACAACGATGTCGGTTGCGCGAGCCGCAAAGCGGTCCAGGTCCTCCCGGTCGTACGTCGCAGTCAACTGCTGGATGAACGGCCGGTCTTCACGAACCAGCACATCAACACGCACTTCAGGAATGAAGAACGGCGCCGGGAGGTTGCCGGGACGAATCCGAGATCCGGCCCTGAAGACGCCGTAGCCGATGGCGTAGCACAGGAGTTGGAGATCCTGATCGGGATAGGTCTCCGGATAGGCCCGCCAGGAGGTCTTGTGGTCGATCACCACGCCGTTCCGGTCGATGAGGTCTACGGTGCCCACGAGCTGGACCTGGACACCCGGTATGTCGAATCTGAATCGATGCTCAATGAGGTGTGGGATGACTCGGGGCGCGACCTCTTTCAGATATAGCTCCAGGACCGATTGGCCTGAGGCATAGGCTTCCTCGAAATCGTCCGCGGATGCTCCGGATGCAGCCCCAGGCGGCAGGCGGGACGCCCAAACGTCGTCGTAAATCTCGGAGGCCTCGTCCAAATCCAGGTCGTAGCCGCTGTGTCGTTTCTCCAGAAAGTTGCGCTCCAGGGCGGCGTGGACCGCCTGCCCGACGAGCGACGCCGGCGAGTCGGTGGTGGGCACCCGCTCCAGGTAGCGCATCCGATACTGGAGCGGACAGGTGTCGTACGTGCGCAGTTGCGTGGGAGAGATCGACCGAAGTTGCCGTTGCATGCCTGCCCGAAAGAAACCCGACGCCTGCGCAAGCGTAGTCGTAAGCGGCGCATCCTGCCCGACCACCGGCGGACTTCGCACAACGACCGGTCCGCAACGTGATGGTTGAACGCGACGCGTCAGACACGCTCGATGCCTCCGTTGTGATTGTGACCTGGAACGGGCTTAGCCATTTGCGCCGTTGCCTGCCGGCGCTGGCAGATCAGACCGGGGTTGAGTTCGAGACCATCGTGGTGGACAACGGCAGCACGGACGGAACCGCGGAGTGGATTGCCGAGGCGTATCCCCGAACTGTTCTGAAGCGTTTGGAGTCCAATCACGGGTTCTCCGAGGCCAACAACATCGGCTTCGGCCTGGCCCAGGCTCAGCTGATCGCCACCCTCAACAACGACGCGGTTCCCGATCCCGACTGGCTGCGCTCTCTCGTTCGGGCCGCGCGCGAGCACCCCGAAGCCGGGTCGTTCGCCAGCCGGATCGTGCTGGATCGGGACCCCAACATCATCGACTCCGCCGGTGTGGTGACGGACGTGCTGGGCATCGCGTGGGACCGGCACAACGCAGAGCCGGTTGGGGTTGATGCCGCCGGGGAAGTCTTTGGCGCGTGCGCAGGGGCCGCGCTGTATCGGAAGGCGTTGCTGGATGAGACGGGGGGATTCGATCCGTCGTTCTTCGCCTACCTGGAGGACGTGGACCTGGCCTGGCGCTCTCGCTGGCTGGGGTGGACCGCCCGCTATGTCCCGGAAGCGCGAGTTGTGCACGCGCACTCGGCCACGGGTACCGAAGAGTCGCCGTTCAAGACGTATCACCTCGGTCGGAACAAGGTCTGGACGATCGCCAAGAACCATCCGACGCGCGCGCTCATTCTCTACGGACCGCTCCTGGTGGCCTACGACCTGGCGTCGTTGCCGATCACGATGGCCCGTCAGCGGAACCTGGCGGCCTTACGTGGGCGGCTGGCCGGACTACGCTCGCTCAGCCGGGTGCTGAGGCAGCGGAAGCAGGTGGCGGCTGGCCGCCGAGTCGACTGGGAGGACATTCGGCCCTTTGTCGCCGGCCCGTCGTGGCCGTGGGACGTGTGGCGTCGCCAGCGGCGACTTCGGCAAGCCGTGGCGGCCAATGGCACGCCGACGAGGCCAAACGCTCGCTGATAGACTCGCCTCACCGGGGCGTGGCGCAGGCTGGTAGCGCACCTGACTGGGGGTCAGGAGGTCGCCGGTTCAAATCCGGCCGCCCCGACCAGCATTCAGATCCGTAGCGTGGCGCTCCGAGCGCGTGCCATCCGAGATAGCTCGATTTTCGCCTAGGCAGCGTTGCTCCAGCTTGCGATGAAGTCGTCCAGATCGAAACGGTCGGGCATGTGCTCCTGCGCGTAGCGGGTGGGTTTGCTCGCGAGACTTGGCACGAAGTGCTCGGTCTCCAATTGGAGCCTGGCGTCCAACGGTGCAAAGCGCTGTCCCAGCAGCTTCGTTTCCGAGCCGGTGAATCGCCGGGCCAGCGACTCGAGGTTTCTGATGCTGAAGGTCTGCTCCCCCACGGCTGAGGCGCGCTCGCGTTCCGGCAGGTTGGCCACCTCCGGGCGCTTGAGCGCGCCCATCCTGCGAGCCAGCTTCGACAGCAGAACCACGCAGACAAGCCGCCCGGTGTCGCCTGGATGCAACAGGGCCAGAGCCTGCCGGAAGGCCTCCGGATCCTGGTCGAGCAGCGCGCGATAGAACGCTTCGATCCGGTCGTCCTCAAGTTGTGCGAGCTCGAGGAATCGATGGAATACCGCTTGTCCCTCCGGCGATAGATGCCTGACGAAATCCGGCTCCCAAAGGAAGCGGGAGCCGTACGGGAATAGCTGGCCGCCGAATGAGGTGTACCGGAGATGGATGATGCGGCGCAGCCTGGTGCTGTAGTTGCTGGGCCAATGCAGGATCGTGTTGATGTACATGACGCCGTCGCCGGCCTTGAGGCTGACCTGCGTGCAGTTCGACAGCTTTGCGCGGGGGTCGTTCAAGAGCTCCTGGTTCTCGCGCGGCGTGTTCAGGCGGCGATGGCTGCCGGGGACGACCCACAGCACATCGTCGTCGTAGAGCGGGATGTTCCACTGCACGGACCCTGGACCGTTGGACAGCATGTCCGCCTGTAAACCCGCCAAGGGAGCATTGTTGGTTGGCCCGTGACTTACATCGCGATGCCACAAGTCCGGTCCATACGGGGTTTCCGGGTTGCACAGGAGAATCATTTGCTTGAGCCCCACGTCGCGTGTACCAAGCGCTTGCCGGCTTACGCCGAGCGTGTTTTCGTGGAGACAGAACTCCACCGTGTTGGCCGTGGCTGCATCGATGACGGTCTGAAACGCAAGGCGCGGCTGCTTGGCCACGTAGGCGAAGCAGCCTGGGTCGTCGCGATCGCGAGCCCAGTTCGCCTGCTGCCGGTCGACGAGCGTTTCGAAGCTGGCGCGCAGCTCGTTCAGCCGCTCCGGTGGAACGACGTTTCTCAGAATCACGTAGCCGTCGTCGAGGAGTTGCTCGGGATTGATCTGTATGGGATGTGCACCGTTGGGGCGGCCGCGAGAGTCTAGACCGGACACGCGGCCTCAACTTGCGAGGGTGAGTGGATACCCGCTAGCGACCGTAGGTTCGGCCCTTCCAGCCGCCGCCGACTCCAGCGTAGTGCCGGCGAGCGGAGTCCAGGGTCATGGCCACGTAGATGGCAGCGGACAGCGGCAGTGTGACGGCCCGCAGCGCCGGGCCTCCGTACCACCGGGTCATCGGCAGGTAGCTACAGGTCATCAGCAGCCATCCAAGGACCCCCACCGCCAGGGCGGCCGCCGCCGATTCAGTGTCTCGTCCAGTCACGAGGCTCGCGCCACCCGCTACCGCCGCAACCGGCGGCGCGGCGAAGGCCAGCAGCAGAGCGAGGACTGTGCCCAGGAGTCGAATTGGCGAGTAGGCCAGCTGGGTGTAGGCCGTGCGCGCCACGACGTGCCAGACGCCGGATAGTCCGGCGTAGCCGCGCTCGCTGCGCACGTCGCGGCCCAGCCCGAGCCAGGTTCGGCCTCCGGTCTGCTTGATGCGGGCGGCCAGGGCGCAGTCGTCGATGATCTGGTTGCGGATCGATTCCAGGCCGCCAATCCGTTCGAGCATTTGCCGACGCACCAGGACGCAGCCGCCGGCGGCGGCCGCCGTTTCGCGGTTGGGATCGTTCGACCAGCGGAAGGGGTAGAGCAATCCAAAGAAGTAGACGAAGGCCGGCACCAGCAACCGCTCGAATGGCGTGACCGCCCGCAGATGCGCCATTACCGACGTAAGATCCAGGTCCTGGTGCTCAGCCATGCCTACCAGC
>WTFW01000017.1 GCA_011523785.1 Chloroflexota bacterium
GCGGGAGGTGGTGGGCGAGGTACAGGGGTCGCGGTCGGTGTCGATGCAGCATTTTGAGGTGGAGCCGGGGTCGGTGACTCCGTTGCACCGGCATGACGTGGACGAGGCGATCCTGGTGTTGGCGGGGGCGTTGCGGGTGCGGATCGAGGACGAGTGGTTGGACGCGGCGGCCGGGGACGTGTGCGTGTTTCCGGCGGAGACGCCGCATGGGTTTGTGGGGGCCGGGGACGGAGTCTCGGAGATCATGGTGGTGTTTCCGATTCCGGCGGCGATTACGGCGGAGCACACGACGTATTTGGAGGGTGGGCCGCCGGTGACGTGGGGTGAGGCGAAGGGCTGAGCGAATGAAGAGGGCGGTAGGATGGCGGGGTAGGTGAGTGGATTGGTGACGATAGCGGTGGCGTGTTCTTTTCCGACCATGACTACGAGCCCGGCGCCGGCGGGGGCGCCGCGGCGTGGCGCGGAGGGGAGAAGCTAGCGACCTAGCACGAACAGTCGAAGTCAACAGCGGCCTCCCCGGAGCGGGAGGCCTTTTTCGTTGGCGCCGGCTGCGAGGTAGGGAGATGGATCTTGGTGGACTACACGGCTGCGACGTATGGGGACCGGATGGCTGGCGTGTACGACAGCTTCTATGGCTCGGTGAATGTGCCGAAGCGGATTGACGTGCTGGAGGAGCTGGCCGCGGGCGGTCGGGCACTGGAGCTGGGGATCGGGACGGGGAGCTTTGCGCTGCCGCTGGCGGCTCGTGGGGTGGAGGTGCATGGGATCGACGCCTCCGAGGCGATGGTGGAGCAGTTGCGGGCCAAGGCGGGCGGGGCGGAGGCGCCGGTAACGATTGGGGACTTTGCGGACGTGGAGGTGGAGGGGACGTATTCGCTGATCTACGTGCTCAACAACACGCTGTTCATGTTGACGGAGCAGGAGGAACAGGTCCGGTGTTTCGAAAACGTGGCGGCGCACCTGGACGCGTCAGGGGTGTTCCTGGTGGATGCGTTTGTTCCGGATGTCACGAGGTTCGATCGGGGCCGGGAGGTGCGGGCGCGGTTGCCGGACCTGGAGACGGTGCGGCTGGACGTGTCGACGCATGATCCGATGCAGCAGTTGGTGGACTTTCGGCATGTCCTGGTAAGTGAAGCGGGGATCCGGGTATTCCCCGCGAAGCTGCGGTATGCGTGGCCTTCGGAGCTTGATCTGATGGCGCGGTTAGCGGGGCTGCGGCTGCGGGAGCGGTGGGGCGATTGGGACCGGACGGCGTTTACGTCGAAGAGCGAGGGGCATGTGTCGGTCTACGAGCGGGCGTGACGGTGAGGCGCGTTGCGGATGGCCAGGGACGCGCCTGGGAGACTCGTTCGGCTGGATGCGTCCGGTTTCACGCCTATCAGCGTCCATTGAACTGCGGGTTCGCCCGTCTGCCTAACAAGGATTCCGGATTCGCTGAAGTCATGCGTCCCCAAAACCCATGGCTCACGTCGGAGTACGCAACTCGATTCCGGGGTTCATTGCACGGTCATGGGGCATCCGTAGCTACGTAGCGGGGGAAGCAGCACTCAAGGGAGCCATTGGTTTTCCAGGACTCCCGCCTGATGCAGAAACCTCCGCACGGCCACCGCACACTCCCGTGGTTTTTCGAGTTGCAGGAAGTGTGTCGTGTCGGGAATGAACTCATGGTCCACGTCCGCGTCCCCATAGTCGAACGGCGGGTCGCCCGGGTCCTCTGTGGCGGGGTCTGCAGCTACGGTTTTGACAGGACACCTCATGGAGCCGAAATCGACGGTCACCGCATACGTCGAGGCATGGTCCCAAATCTGCGCCTCGAACTCGGCGGGACACCTGAGCTCAAACCCCTGGCCCTTCGCCGACGCCTTGAGGGTCGTTCTCGCCACAAGTTCGAAGACTCCCGGAACGGCCCGCTGAAAATAGGGCAGATAGGTATGCAGTTCCGCCAGCTCTTCCCTGGACCGGAACCATTGAGTCCTCCGCCTGAGCATGTCGGCTGTGTTCTTTGCCCGCGATTCGAACGCCCGGTACCTGGAGCCGCTGTTGCAGAGGGGCGGGGCGAAAAGCACCAGGGCGGAGTAGCCATCTCCCCGCGACGGCGCATGAAGGCAGGCCAGGGCTGAAATGGAGTGAAACACGCCGACAGTCGGTTTCTCGCCATAGCGACGGCCGATCGCCTCACGAATGCGGTCGTGGTCTCGCGCAAAGGTATCGACGCGGTGGTCCGCCTGGGCGCCGACGTTGTTCCAACCGTGATTCCGTAGATCGTGGACAAGCAAGTCGAAATCGCGGCTCAGGAACGACCAGAACATGTAGTAAAGGTCGATGGCAAGGCCGTTACCGTGGCTCAGCACCAGCCTGGGGCCCTCGGGGTTTCCGTGTCGTCGCAGCATGATCACGGTGTCGTCGTCCACCTGGACCGGGTGAACCGACAACGGCTTGGGAATCTCCCAGATGGCTGTGAGAGGTCCTTTCAGGGTATGCACCCTCCCAGTAGCGCGATCATCGCACCGCAATCTTAAAGTCGTCCGAGGGCGTGTCCCGCGCTCCAGTTGTGAGGCCACTGGTTCCGGCAGGCGCCGCTCCCGGTCGCTTCTGATAGCGCAAGACACCGACAAGCGTGAGCCCGGGCAGCGTCGGCTCACCGCTCAGAAACTCGGCGATTTGCGCGAGGTTCTCACGCTAGAGGCGCACGGTTTCCGGGGAATAGGCTGCCCGGCGAGGGTGGCCAGGTATTGCAGGATGGCCCTGGCCGGTTGGACCGGGTCGTAGGTGGACACGCCCAGTTCATCACATTTCACGACGCACAAGTCGTCTTTGCGCCAGTAGCGAAGGGTTACAGACAGCGAGCGGACGGCGTCGTCAGCCGTCATAGCAACCCGATTCCACGCCCCGGGAGAACGACCCGATTGCCGCGTTTTCGCTCGTACGTGGCTGGTTCGGCTGCCCGGCGCGCTGAGTTCTCGAAGCTATCGAATACGGTCGCAGTCGGGCGCGGGTATCCTGACGGCAGAATAGAGACGGGGAACGAAAAGGAGCGTGGGCGGTGCTGAGATTTCCTGAAGAGATCATGCTGCTGCTGCTGGACGACGAGGGCGGCGATTTCGTCCGGGTGCCTGAGTGGTCGGTGCAGTGCGCGCTGGCGGGCGCGGTGCTGATGGACCTGGCGCTGGAGAACCGGATCGACACGGACCCGAACTGGCTGACGGTGGTTGACCCGACGCCGGTGGGCGACGATTTGCTGGACCCAACGCTGGAGCGGATCGCGCAGGCGGACGGGGAACGGGACACGCGATTTTGGATTCAAGACATTGCCCAACGCGCGGGCCCGATCCGCGAGCGGGTGCTGGAGCGCCTGGTGGAGCACGGCATCCTGCACGTGCGCGACGAGAAGTTTCTGTGGGTGTTCCAGGCGCGACGCTACCCGGCGGTGGACGGCAAGGCCGACCGGGAAGTGAAGCTGCGGATCATGGAAGTGCTGTTCAGCGACGAGATTCCGGACCCGCGGGATATCGTGATCGTGTGCCTGGCGGAGGCGTGCGGCATTTTCCGCGAACTGCTGTCGCGGCGGGAACTGGAACACGTGACCGGCCGGATCGAGCAGGTGCGCAAGCTGGACCTGATTGGCCGGGAGGTCTCGCAGGCGGTCTGGGACATCGAGACGTCCCTGGCGCTAACAATGCACCCCCTCATGTAGCCGCAAGGCCGCTCGCGGCTTTTGCTGGGGATCGAGTTTCAGCCGGGGCAGGGGCGCAGCGGATCTGGCGCAGCCCAGGCTTCATGCATACCGGCAGAGGGTCCCAGGCTGCACGCAGCCTGGGCCACATGTACGGGCTCAGTTGGTGGTGACGGCCCCCTGGCTGGCAGAGGAGACCAGGGCGGCGTATTTGGCCATGGCGCCGGTGGGGTAGCGCGGGGGCGGGGGCTGCCAGTCGGACAGGCGTTCCTCGATCTCGTCGTCGGTGAGGTGCACGTTGAGGGTGCGGTTGGCGACGTCGAACGTGATCGGGTCGCCGTCCCGGACGGCGGCGATGGGGCCGCGGCGGAAGGCTTCAGGGGCGACGTGGCCGATCATGAAGCCGTGGGAGGCGCCTGAGAAGCGGCCGTCGGTCATGAGGGCGACCGAGTCTCCAAGGCCGGCGCCCTGGATGGCGCCGGTGACGGCCAGCATTTCGCGCATGCCGGGGCCGCCGGCGGGGCCTTCGTTGCGGATGACGATGAAGGAGCCGGGTTCGATGTCCTGGTCGATGACGGCCTGGAAGCAGGCTTCCTCGCCGTCGAAAACGCGGGCGGGGCCGGTGAAGGTGTCGCGCTCCTGGCCGGAGACCTTGATGACGCAGCCGTCGGGGGCCAGGTTGCCGCGCAGGATGAGGATGCCGCCGGTGGGCTTGAGGGGGTTGTCGGCGGGGTAGATGACCTGCTGGCCTGGGGTTTCCACCGCGGCCTGAGCCACCTCGGCGATGGTGCGGCCGTCAACGTAGCGCTCGTCGCCGTGGAGGAGGCCGAGCTTGTGGAGCTCGCGGGCGACGAGAGACAGGCCGCCGGCCTGGAAGACGTCGGTGGCCACGTAGTTCCCCCAGGGTTTGAGGTCGGCCAGGATGGGGACACGGGCGGCAATGCGGTCGAAGTCCTCCAACTCCAGCTCGACCCGGGCCTCGTGGGCGATGGCCATGATGTGGAGGACGGCGTTGGTGGAGCCGCCGGTGGCGGCCACGGCGGCGATGGCGTTCTCGACGGATTCGCGGGTGATGATGTCGCGGGGGCGCACGTCGCGGTCCAGCAGGTCCATGACCAGGCGTCCGGCCTCGAAGGCGGTGTCGGCCTTGCCGCCGTCCATGGCGGGCACGACGTTGGCGCCGGGCGGGCTGATGCCCAGGAAGTCCAGGGCGGTGGCCATGGTGTTGGCGGTGAACTGGCCGCCGCAGGCGCCGGCGCCTGGGCAGGCCGCGTTCTCGATCTCCATCAACTCGTCGGCGCTGAGCTTGCCGGCGGCGTGGGCGCCAACGCCTTCAAAGACCTCCTGGATGGTGATGTCCTGGCCGCGGAATTTGCCGGGGGCGATGCTGCCGCTGTAAAGGGCCAAGCCCGGGATGTTGAGGCGGGCCAGGGCCATGGCGCCGGCGGGGATGGTCTTGTCGCAGCCGACGATGACAACGAGGGCGTCGAAGGAGTGGCCGATGGCGGCGACTTCGATGGAGTCGGTGATGACCTCGCGGCTGATGAGTGAGGCGCGCATGCCCTCAGTGCCCATGGAAACACCGTCGCTAACGGAGATGGTGTTGACCTCCATGGGAGTCCCGCCGGCAGCGCGGATGCCTTCCTTGACGCGCTGGGCCATGCGCCGGTGGTTGAAGTTGCAGGGCATGGTTTCGATCCACTGATGCGCCACGCCGACGATGGGTCGGGCCAGGTCTTCATCGGAAAAGCCGATGGACTTGAGCTGGGAACGGGCCGGCGCGCGGGCCGGGCCGTCGGTCATGGCGGCGCTGTTGCGCTTGCGTGGATCGGACATTGAGGTTCCTGTCGTGGTGGAAACGGACGTGGGGTCGCGCTACATGGTGGGGGCGGAGGCGTGGGGATTCAAGGGTGACGGCGTTCAGCTCGTCGTTATCGTTCGGGCGAGCGGATTTCCCGGCACGCGCCGCGGCTAGTGGTCAATCCTGGTGGAAGAGTTCCTCCAGCATCTGGAGCGGGACGAGGCCGGAGGCGGTGTCGACGTCGAGGATGTCGGCGTGCTCGGCCTGCCAGCGGGCCTGGACATCGGACTTGTCGAGGTAGGCGGAGGCAGCGTCCCAGTCGTCGCATTCCAGGAGGCCGATGGCGTGGTTCATGAAGAGGACGATGGTGAAGTTGCGGATGCCGGCTTTGACGTTTTCTTCCAGCAACTCCGGCCAGACGGCGGCGTGGGTGCGACGGTAGTCGTCGACGCGGTCGGGCTTGATGGGCAGAGCGAAGGCGATACGTTGCATGATGCGCTCCGGGAGAGACATCTGACGCCTTGGAGCATGCGCGGATTGCCGTGAATCGTCCACATACGTTTGCCGGAAACCCGCTGAACCGGGCCGAGTACGAGCGGCGCGACCCGGGCTGGCTGGCGGCGCGGGAGCGGGATCCGGCGAGCCGGTTTCTGCCGCTGCGGCAGTTGGACGTGCTGTTGGACGGCGAGGATCCGGCGCGGCTGGCGTGGGTGAACGGTGAGGCGGCGGCCGGTCTGGATGGGCCGCGGTTTCTGCTGGGGTTGCGGGACGGCGCGGCGCACTTTGCGGTGGACGTGTCGGAGGACCACAAAGATCTAGCGGAGGACAGCGACCGGCAGTTCGTGGACGTGCGGACGGCGGGGATGCTGGTATCGGCGGAGGACGCCGGGATTGCGGCGCAGGCGCGGGCGCAGGTGGACTGGCACGCGCGGCACGGCTTCTGCAGCGTGTGCGGTGAGCCGACGGAGGCTGTGCGAGGAGGTCAGCAGCGGACCTGCGGGACCTGCGGGGCGGATCACTTTCCGCGCACGGATCCGGTCATCATCGTGGTGGTGACGGACGGTGATCGGTGTCTGCTGGGGCAGTCGCACGGGCGGCTGTCGCAGATGCGGATGTTTTCGGCGCTGGCGGGATTCATGGACCAGGGCGAGACGATCGAGGAAGCCGTGCGGCGTGAGGTGCTGGAGGAAGCGGGAATCCGAGTGGGTGCGGTGCGGTACCACTCGTCGCAGCCGTGGCCGTTTCCTTCGTCGCTGATGATCGGGTGTCACGCGGACGCCCTGACGACGGACCTGCGGCGGGACGACGTGGAGATGCTGTCCGTGCAGTGGTTCGAGCGTGAGACGGTGCAGCGGGCGCTGGCGGGCGAGGATGCCGAGCTGCGGGTGCCGGCTTCGTTTGCGATCGCACACCACTTGATCCGGGCCTGGGCCGAAGGCACGGCCTGACCCGCGCCGCCAGCCGCGCGTTGGTTACAGGTCGACCGCGACTCGGAAGCCGTGGCTGGCCAGGCGGCGGGTTGGGTCGCCGTGGTAGCGACGGGACGACAGCAGCTGATCCGGGCGCAGCTTGCCAAACGACCCGCCGCGCAGGATGCGTCGGTCGGATGAGGAGAACCGCTCCTGGCACCACTCGTTCACGTTGCCGCCCAGGTCGTAGAAGCCATGCGCGTTGGGCGTGAATGACCCAACCGGCGAGGTAAACAGATAGCCGTCGCTGAAGCCCGCGATGCACGGCACTGGGTCGTCGATCTGCTCGATCTCGGCCGCCGTGCGGTCGGGATAGTAGTGCAGGTACTCATGTCGGAGCGCACGCAACGCGGCCGCGTGACCGTGCCACTCCTCACCCTGATAGTTGCCCGCGCCGCGCGGTGGCGGCCACGACTGGCCCCATGGGTATACGCCGGTTAGCCGGCAGTCCTTGTACGCGGGTTCGGCCGCTGGATTCTCCAGATGTCCGATCCCGACCGCGCAGCTCCACTCGTGGTCGGTCGGAAGGCGGTAGGTTCGGCCCTCGCGCTCACTGAGCCAGGCGCAAAACGCCTGCGCGTCGTACCAGCTGATGTTGCCAACCGGGTGGTCCGGGCTCTCATGCCGGAAGGAACGCGGCCCGTCGTAGTGGCGGCCGGTGGCGAGCCAATCTCTAATCCGCACCGGCCAGACGCCAAGCAGGGCGGTCGTGCCCGGAACCGGTAGAAACTCCACGCCGAGCAACCTCCCCGCGGGATGGTCGTGCACCTTCAAGCGCGAGTCTGTCTTGTGGTGCCGGCGTCCTGCAACGACGCCCAGGACCCCGCGCAGCACCCGTGATTCGTTTGCTTGCTGCCCAGCTCCGGGTGCCGGCTCTTCTGCTATGGCGCATCACCTGATCCGAGCCTGAGCGGATGGCGCCGCGTAGACCGACTCCTCTTGACCTTTGTTTACAGTCGAATGTCGCAACCGTGCAACCGAACTCAGCTCAGTCGAGTGCGGGCAGCGTGTAGATTGAAGAGTGATTGCGAATCCGCGGGCGGAGCTGTGATCGTGGTCAAGTCCCTGAGTAAGCGTGCTGTTCTCCTGGTTGCCGGCTTGGCGATGGCGATGGCGGCCATGGACTGTGGGGCGGAGGCTCCGGAACCAACCGAACGGATTGTGACCGTTCCGGTTGAAGTCGAGAAGATCGTTGAGGTCGAGAAGGTCGTCGAAGTCGAGCGAGTGGTGACGGTTACGCGAGAGGTGCCGGTCGAGGTCAGGCAGCCACAGCAACCAGCCGCGACCCCACAACCCACCGCGGCCGCGACACCGGCGGCCCCCGCCGGACCGGCCATCTACAAGATGGGGCTGTTTGAGGATCCCATCTCGCGAAACACCTGGAACTACCTGGGCGGTCCGGCCGGATCGGTGTGGACCGGGTACGTGATCGGGGGCTATCACACGTCGTTGTACGGCTACTCCCCGCAGCGGTTCGACTGGGTACCGGCGGTGGCCGATGGGCTGCCGACGCCGCTTGCCAAGGAGTCGGTTGACGGAACCGAGTTTTGGACGACCGAAGTCTCGATCAAGCAGGGCGTGGAATGGAGCGACGGTGAGCCGCTGACGGCCGACGACTTCGTGTTCACCGTGAGCACCGTTCGGGAACTGAACCTTGGTTCCAATTGGGCGTCGCTGGTGCACCCGGCCTTCGTGGACCGAGCGGAAGCGCTGGATGACCATCGCCTGAAGATCTACTTCAAGTCGACGGACGAGGATGGCAACGCGCAGACGCCGGGATTGAGCATCTGGCAGTTCGGGCTGGCCTTCATGCCCATCCTGCCGGAGCACTACTGGGCGCCGGTGGTCGAGGAGGCCAGGACGGCCGGCGAGGTGCCGCAGCAGATCGAAGCCCTCTTCGCGCATGTGCCGGACGGCGAGCCGACGGCCAACGGGCTGGAGTACGGACAGTGGGAGCCGGGGGCATTTTTCGAGAACGCAACGGTGCCGGGCTACTTCAGCCAGGGCACGCAGGTCACCGAGTACGCCAACGGCGCCTACGTGGCGACCAACGAGCGCCTGGGCTACACCGAGACCTACTACGGCGAGCCGACCGGCGATAAGGTCCTGGAGCTTGAGATCGGGCCGCACTTCGAGTCTGAGATCTTCAGCATCTACGGCAACCAGGACTCGGCGATCCTGGCCCTGACCAAGGGCGACATCGACTTCCTGTTCAACCCGCTGGGGCTTGAGAAGGGCTTCCTGGACCGGGTACGCCAGACGGCGGACCTGCAGGTCGTTGAAAACCTGGACAACGGGGTGTTCTACCTGGGCTTCAACACCCGCAAGCCGCCGATGAACAACCAGGCCTTCCGGCAGGCCGTGGCGACGGTGATCGACAAGGAGTTCGTGACCCGGACCATCCTGCAGGACACGGCGATTCCGATGTACGCCATGGTTCCCGAGGGGAACGCGTTCTGGTACAACGACCAGACGGCCAAGATCGGACAGGGCCTGGGCCGGGGCGAACGGATTGCCGCGGCGGTCGAGCTCCTGAAGGGCGCCGGCTTCACCTACGAGAAGGAGCCGGAGGTCAGCGAAGACGGCGCGTTCGTGGTCAACGGCGGCGAGGGGCTGCGGATGCCGGACGGTACCGAGGTGCCCGAGCTTGAGCTGATCGCGCCGAGCGCCGGGTACGACCCGCTGCGGTCGACCTTCGCCATCTGGATCGAACGCTGGTTGAACGACCTGGGCATTCCCGCCAAGGCGCGGTTGCTCGGGTTCAACCTGATCGTGGAGAAACTCTTCAGCGAGACGGTGGACAAGGACCTGGACATGTGGATCCTGGGCTGGGGCTTCACGATCTTCCCCAACTACCTGGAGAACATCTTCCACAGCCGCCACGCGCCCGAGAACGAGGACGGCGGCGTGAACTGGGGCGGCTATGCGAACCCCGAGTTCGACGAGCTGGCCGCTGGATTGCTGTCCGAGACGACGATCGAGGGCGCGCGTGAGAAGGCCTACCAGATGCAGGCGCTGCTGGCGGACGACCTGCCCTACGTAACGCTGTTCACAACGCCGAAGATCGACGTATTCCGGCCTGTCAAGGTCGAGTACCCGTACACCTCGGTCCTTGGCGGAATGGCGCAGGCGCAAGGTCTGCAACACGTGGTGCTGATCAAGTAAGACCAAGTCGTCTTCGTCGCCGGGTCGTTACGGCCACGACCCGGCGATGAAGACGCCATAGGAGTTCGCGAGTAGCAGGAATGGCTGCGTACATCGTCAAGCGCGTTCTGCAGATCGTGCTGACGCTGTTCGTGTTCCTGACGATCGTGTTCTTCCTGGTCAATGCCCAGCCTGGCGACATCAGCCGCCTGTACTCCCTGGACCCAAACCTGCCGCCGGAGACTCGGGCGCAGATGCAGGAGCTGTTCGGGGTCAACGAGCCGCTGTGGAAGCAGTACCTCGTGCATCTGAAGAACACGCTGACTGGGGACTTGGGCGTGTCCTTCAGCCTCTATCCGAGGACGGTGGCTGACGTCATCAAAGAGCGGCTGCCGCGGACGCTGGTGCTGTTCCTGACGGCGACGGTGGTGTCGTTTTATCTCGGATTCGGGCTGGGCAAGATCATCGCCTGGCGGCGGGGCGGCTGGGTGGAGTACACGTCGACGTTGGGCGGAGTGACGCTCTACACGGTGTTCACGCCCTGGTTCGGGCTGATGATGATCTGGCTGTTCGCCTTCAAGGCCGGCTGGTTTCCGATCGGGAAGTTCCTGGACCCGGTGGTGTGGCAGGACGCGCCGTCGGACGCGAACACCGTCTTCAACCTGATGCTGGCGACGGCGGTGGTCCTGTCGGTGATCACATTCACCGTATTCCTGGTGACCAGCAAGAAGCGGCTGGGCATGGCGCGGATCCTGCAGGCCGGAATCATCGCCGTGTCCGTGCTGATCGTGGTGGGCGTGTGGCTCTCGTCGGGGGTGGGCTACCTGGCCTGGGACATCGTGAAACACATGGTGCTGCCCATCGCCACGCTAACGCTGATCAGCTTTGCCGGGACCATGCTGCTGACCCGCAACAGCATGCTGGAGGTAATCCGCGAGGACTACGTGCTGGCGGCGCGCGCCAAGGGTTTGCCCGAGAAGTCGGTGCGCGACCGGCACGTGGCGCGAAACGCGTTGCTGCCGGTGGTGACCAGCTTCGTGTTCAGCCTGGCCTTCGCCATTGACGGCGGCGTGATCATCGAGTCGATCTTCTCGTGGCCGGGTATGGGGCAGACACTGGTGGCGGCGACGGTGAGCGAGGACCTGCCGCTGGCGGTGGGCACCTTCGTGTTCGTGGGGCTGTTCGTGCTGCTGGCCCACCTGGCGGCCGACATCCTCTATGCCTACCTTGACCCGCGGGTTCGGTACTGATGGTTATCGACACCGGTCCAATTCCGAACACGCCGTCGCTCTGGCGGGTGCGCCTGGGGCTGGCGGGGCGCAGCCTGAAACAGAACTGGTCGCTGTTCCTGAGGACGCGGATCGGGATCCTGGGGCTGGTGATCATCGTGTTCTACATGCTGCTGGCCCTTGCCCACCCGATCCTGATGAACACGGTCTGGGACGAGCGGATCTACGACCCTGTAATTGGCTTTGCCTTCGACGAGACGCAGCAGCCGGCGCCGCCGAGTCTGAGTCACCCGCTGGGCACCGACCCGCTGGGGCGGGACATCCTGAGCCAGCTGATGTTCAGCGCGCGCTCCGAGTTCCTGCTGGGACTGCTGGCGGCGGTGGTGACGGTGTGCATCGGCACGATGGTCGGGGCCACGGCCGCCTACTTTGGCGGGCTGATCGACATGCTGCTGATGCGGCTGGCCGACATCATGATCATGATGCCGGGGATCAGCATCCTGATCGTATTGAGCGCGCTGATCGAGGTGGGGCACCTGGAACTGGCGCTGCTGATCGGCATCCTGTCCGGCTTTGGCGGGACAGGTGTGGTACTGAAGTCGCAGGCGTTATCGGTTGTAGTCAAGCCGTACATCGAGGCGGCCCGGACCTCGGGCGGCGGCACGCTGCACATCATCCTGGTGCACGTGGTGCCGAACCTGCTGCCGCTCTCGTTCCTGTACATGATGTTCACCGTGACCAGCGCCATCTTCTCGGAGGCGGTGCTCAGCTTCCTGGGCCTCCTGGACGTGCGCATGAGCTGGGGGCTGATGATCCATACCACGGAGTCGGCCGGCTACCTGCTGCAAGTGGGCGAGTACTGGTGGCTGATCTTCCCGGCCAGCCTGTCGATTACGTTGCTGTGTTCGTCGTTCTACCTGCTGGGCCGGTCCCTGGACGAGGTCGTGAATCCACGGCTTCGCCGTACCTGACGAGACCGATGACGGATCCTCACGTGAGCGCGGTGGGTGCGCCGGGAGTAGCGAGGACACAGTTTTCGGGGCTCTGGCGGTTCGCGCGTCAGCACGGACTGGACCGGCGGCGGTTCTTACAGGCGCTGACGGCCGGCGGGGCGGCGGCGGTGCTGGCGGCGTGCGGGGAGCGGGGTGAGGCGGATTCGGGCGCGGCAGCGGCGGACGCGGGAAGTGCCGCGACGCCTGCATCCTCGCCGGCATGGTTCAAGGACACATCGCCGTTCATCGTGCACGACGACGGGAAGAGCCTGGAAGCGCGGCTGGAGAATATGCGCGGGGTGATCACGCCCGTGCGCGAATTCTTCGTGCGCAACAACTCCGTGAGCCTGGATGTGGACGTGGAGAGTTGGCAGCTTTCGATTGAGGGCGACGCCGTAACGAATCCAATCCAACTGTCGTATAGCGACATCCTGAAGCTGCCCAGACGCAGGCTCGTCTCGTACCTGGAATGCGCCGGGAATCAGCGGGCCATGTTCGACCTGGTGAAGGGGCAGAAGGCTGCAGGTACGCAGTGGAAGACTGGCGGCGTGGGATGCGCGGCATGGAGCGGGGCGTCGCTGCGCGACGTGTTGCACCTGGCGGGGATCAGCGACGACGCCGCGAACGTGCTTCTGATCGGGCTGGACGCGGAGTCGCCGGAGGAGGGCTTTCGGCGGGTCCTGCCAGTCGAGAAGGCGCTACACCCAGATACGTTGCTGGCCTACCGGATGAACAACGAGTGGCTGCCCCGTGATCACGGCTATCCTCTGCGTGCGCTCGTTCCGGGCTGGGTGGGCAGCACGAACGTGAAGTGGCTGGGGCGGATCGTGGTGTCGAGGTATCCAATCTGGACGCGCAACAACACGACCTCGTACGTGCTGATAGGCGACGCCTATCCGCCGGAGGGCGAGGCAGCGGGGAAGGTGACGACCAAGCAAGTGATCAAGAGCGCGTTGGCGCTGCCCTGGCCGGCGAAACTCGAGGCCGTGTCGCAGCGTCTTCATTGCACTGCGTATTCGCCGGACTCTCGAGGCTTTGTTGGCAGCTCCGTTTGCGTGTCCGAACCGCCGCTGATTATCAGGGGCGTCGCGCATTCGCCGGATGGTCCAATTACGAAAGTTGAGTGGAGCACCGATTCAGGCCGGACGTGGCGCGATGCAGCCTTGTCGAGGTATGAGCGGTATGAGTGGGCGTGGTTCACTTTCGACTGGGACCCAGTGCCCGGCGACTACATCGTCATGACGCGGGCCACGGACGCGGCGGGAAATACGCAGCCGGATGAGATTCCCTTCAACGAGAAGGGGTATCTGTTCAACCAGCCGCTGCCGCATCCGGTCACGGTGACGCCGCCGAGGCAGGCGATTTAGGTCCATGCCGGACCATTCTTCGTCAGCGCCAGTCCTCAGCGTCGAAGACCTGACGATGTACTACGGGACGCGCTCGGGCGACGTGCAGGCGGTTGACGGGGTTTCGTTTGCGGTCGGGCGGGGTGAGTCGGTCGGGCTGGTGGGCGAGTCGGGCTGCGGGAAGTCGTCGATTGCGATGACGCTGCTGAAGCTGCTGCCGGAGAACGGGCGGATCGTCGGGGGCCGGATCATGCTCGACGGGACGGACCTGGCGCCGTTGTCGGAAGACCAGATGCGGACATATCGCTGGAACCGGATTGCGATGGTGTTCCAGGCGGCGATGAACTCGTTCAATCCGGTCTACACGGTCGGCGATCAGATCATCGAAGCGCTGGAGACGCACATCGAGACCGATCCGGACGTGTCGATGGAGCGGGTGCGGGAGCTTTACGACCTGGTGAGCCTGGACCCGAGCTTCATCGGCCGCTACCCGCACGAGTACAGCGGAGGCATGAAGCAACGGGCCGGCATTGCGATGGCGCTGGCCTGTGAGCCTGACCTGCTAATTGCGGACGAGCCGACGACGGCGCTGGACGTGATCGTGCAAGACCGCATCCTGAAAGAACTGCGGGACGTGCAGCAGCAGCTGAACATGAGCCTGATCTACATCTCGCACGACATGGCGGTGATCGCGGAGGTGAGCCACACGGTGGGCGTGATGTACGCGGGGCGGATCGTGGAGTGGGGCGAGACGGTGGACATCTTCCGGAACCCCATGCACCCGTATACGCAGACGCTGATGTCGGCTTTCCCAAGCGTGACCGGCCCCAAGCATGAGTTGGCGATGCTGGGTGGCGAACCGCCGAACCTGCTGAACCCGCCGTCGGGCTGCCGCTTTCATCCACGCTGTCCGTATGCGACCGACGTCTGCCGGACGGACGAGCCGCCGAAGGTCGAGGGCTCGGGCTCGCACTGGGCCGCCTGCTGGCACCCGCTGGAGGCGTAGGCGACATGGCAAGCGCAACCGCCGTGGGGACGAAGCCGCTGATCCGGGTGGAGGGGCTGGAGAAGCACTTTCCCGCGGGGTCGCACTGGTTCCGGCGCAGCGACAGCTTTGTGCACGCGGTGGACGGGATCTCGTTCGAGCTGGCGCGCGGCGAGAGCTTTGGGCTGGTGGGCGAGTCGGGCTGCGGAAAAACGACGACGGGGCGGCTGCTGGTGCGCCTGGCCGAGCCGACGAGCGGGCACGTGCTGTTCGACGACGGCGAAGGCTCCGCAACAGACATCACCACACTGCGCGGCGAGGGACTGAAGGCCTTTCGGCGCAAGGCGCAGATGATCTTCCAGGACCCCTACGAGTCGCTGAACCCGCGGCGCACGATCTTCGACACGGTGGCCGAGCCGCTGAAGGTCCAAAACGCCTGCCCGCCGCTGGAACGGATGGATCGGGTCTCCCGAATGCTGGAGATGGTGGGGCTGACGCCGCCCGCCACCTACCTGTTCCGGTACCCGCACGAGCTGTCGGGCGGGCAACGGCAGCGCGTGGCGATTGCGCGGGCGCTGGTGATCGAGCCCATCTTCGTGGTGGCGGACGAGCCGACCTCGATGCTGGACGTCTCGATCCGCACCGGCGTGATGAACCTGATGGAAAGCCTGGCCGAACGGCTGGGGATCAGCTACCTGTACATCACCCACGACCTGGCGGTGGCGCGCTACATGTGCTCGCGGATCGCGGTGATGTACCTGGGCAAGATCGTGGAAATGGGCGACACCGAAGCCGTGCTGCAAAACCCCCAGCACCCCTACACCCAGGCCCTGCTCTCCGCCGCCCCAATCCCCGAC
>WTFW01000004.1 GCA_011523785.1 Chloroflexota bacterium
TCCCTGGAGGAGTTCTGGGAGGCCGGGGGGTTCCTCGAGTTGGGGCAGGGGGACGTAGATGTGGAGGGCGCGGTGGACGTGCTGCGGGAGCGAGGGTTCGGGGGCTGGCTGGCGGTGGGACACGACGGGCCGGGACGGGATCCGTCCGCCAGCGTTCAGATTTCGCGGGACTACATGGTGGGGTTGGGGTTTGAACTGGAGGAGGAGTTGGCGTGAGCCGGCTGATGCCGCGCCGGACGCTCCTGGCCGGCGGCGCCGCAGCGGCCGCGCTGGCGGCGCTGACGGCATGCGGCGATTCGGCGATCCGGCGCCGACGTCCCAGCCCGATTGCCCTGGCCAACGTGTGGCCGTGGGGCGCCAATACGTTTCTGAACCTTGAGGTCGAGAGCTGGAAGCGGCGCCAGACGCTGGAGATGGTTCGGGATGCCGGGATTCGCTGGATCAAGCAGCACGCGCCGTGGGCGGACATTGAGACGCCGGCACGCGGGCAGTACTTCAACACCGCCGCCCGGCGCTCGACCTGGGACAAGTACGACGAGATTGTGGACCTGGCGGACGAGGTTGGGGTGGAGATCATTGCGCGAATCGACCGTGCGCCAGCCTGGGCGCGGGTGAACAAGGCGCATCCAACGACGCCCCCAACAAATTTCGTGGACTATGGGCGCTTTCTGTCAACGTTCGCCAAGCGCTACGAGGGGCGGGTGCGCCATTACCAGATCTGGAACGAGCCGAACCTGGCGCACGAATGGGGCGGGGCGCCGCCGCAACCGGAGGAGTATGCCCGGCTGCTGCGCGTGGCCAGCCTGGCCATCAAGAGCGTGGATGACGAAAACGTTGTGATCGCGGCACCGATGGCCGCCACGCTGGAGAACAGTCCAAGGGCCATGGATGAACTGCAATACCTGCGGCAGTTCTACGAGGCGGGCGCGGGCGACTACCTGGACGTGCAGGCGGCCAACGCCTTTGGGCTCGAGTATCCACCCGACGCGCCGCCGGACCTGAACGTGCTGAATTTTCGGCGGGTTGAGTTTGTACGCGAATTGATGTTGGATTTTGGTTTGCGCAACCGGCCGATCTGGTTCAACGAGTATGGCTGGAATGCCTCACCCGCCGACATGAATCCGGCCAAGCTGGTCTGGCGGCGGGTGCCGGAGGAAACGCAGGCCGAGTGGACGGTGGAAGGCGTGCGGTACGCCCTGACCCACTGGCCATGGGCAGGCGTGTTCAATCTCTGGTTCTTTCGCAAGCCGCTGGGAGCTCTGCAACCCGACGAGAGCGAGTATTACTTCCGCATGGTCGAACCGGATTTCACCCCGCGGCTCGTCTACCGGGCCGTGCAACGCGCCGCCACCGGCGCCTCGTTCCCCTAAGACGAATCTGAGACGCCTGGTGCGACCGCGGCGCGGCTGGCTGCTGCCGGCGGCCGTGGCGGCGGCGGCCGTCGTAACCGCCGGCGCCGTAGCGCTGCTGGCGTTGCTGAGTCACGGGGTGTCGTACGGGACGGCGGGCCTGGGCGAGATCCGAGACGCGGATGCGCCGGCCATCGGGGCCAACACGTTCCTGCACCGCGAGCCCGATTTGGCGAAAGTCCGGCAGGAGCTGGCTGTGCTGCGCGCGGCCGGGGTGGGGCTGATCCGCCAGGAGTTCAATTGGGCGGAGTTTGAGCCGCTGGATCCGGAGGAGCATCCGGAGCTGGGCGAAGACGCATGGACCAAGTACGACGGGATTGTGGAGGCCGCGCAGGACGCAGGAATCGAGGTTCTGGCACGGCTTGACCGGGCGCCAAGCTGGGCCACGCCCGGATTCGATCCGCGGGAAAACCCGTGGATGCAGGCGCCGCCGGCGGATAACGCGGCATTCGCGCGCTTTGCCGGCGAACTGGCAGCGCGCTACCGGGGCAAAGTCCGGTACTACCAGGTTTGGAACGAGCCCAACCTGTTTGGCGAATGGGGCGGGCGCCCGCCGAATCCGGCCGAGTACCTGGCGCTGCTGCGGGCGGTGGGCGGGGCGATTCGTCAAGCCGACCCGGAGGCGCGGATTGTGCTGGCGGGGCTGGCGCCGACGATCGAGACCGGTCCCGAGAACCTCAGCGACCTGCTGTTTCTACGCCAGCTGTACCTGCTGGGCGCGAAGGGCGACTTCGACGTGGCGGCCAGCATGTCGTACGGGCTGTGGACTGGACCGCGAGACGTTCGGATTGACGAGCAGCGGGTGAACTTTCCGCGGGCGGTGCTGTGGCGCGAGGTGATGGAGGCATTTGGCGACGCGCAGACGCCGGTGTGGGCGACGGAGTATGGCTGGATGTCGCTTGACCGGGCGCCAAGCTGGGCCACGCCCGGATTCGATCCGCGGGAAAACCCGTGGATGCAGGCGCCGCCGGCGGATAACGCGGCATTCGCGCGCTTTGCCGGCGAACTGGCAGCGCGCTACCGGGGCAAAGTCCGGTACTACCAGGTTTGGAACGAGCCCAACCTGTTTGGCGAATGGGGCGGGCGCCCGCCGAATCCGGCCGAGTACCTGGCGCTGCTGCGGGCGGTGGGCGGGGCGATTCGTCAAGCCGACCCGGAGGCGCGGATTGTGCTGGCGGGGCTGGCGCCGACGATCGAGACCGGTCCCGAGAACCTCAGCGACCTGCTGTTTCTACGCCAGCTGTACCTGCTGGGCGCGAAGGGCGACTTCGACGTGGCGGCCAGCATGTCGTACGGGCTGTGGACTGGACCGCGAGACGTTCGGATTGACGAGCAGCGGGTGAACTTTCCGCGGGCGGTGCTGTGGCGCGAGGTGATGGAGGCATTTGGCGACGCGCAGACGCCGGTGTGGGCGACGGAGTATGGCTGGATGTCGCTCCCTCCCGGCTGGACGGGCGATCCGGGGATCTGGGGCAATCATCCGATCGAGGTGCAGGCGGCCTGGACGGTTGACGGGATCCGGCGGGCGCGCGAGCAGTGGCCCTGGATGCCGACGATCGTGATCTGGGCCTCGCGCTGGCCGGAGGGCCTGAGACCGGGCGATCCGACACCGTATTTCCGGCTGATGGATAAGGACTTCAAGCCGAGACCCAATCTGGAGGCCGTGCGCGCGGCGTTTGGCGGGCCTGTGGCGGCGGGGGCCGGTCTGCACCAGGAGACGCACGCCGCGGTGAGCTACGAGGGGCCGTGGCCGCGCGTGCCCAGTGACCTGGCGTCGCTGACGCTGCACCGGCAGACCGGGGTCGCGGGCGCGACGGTGCGATTCCGATTTGACGGTACGGACCTGGGGCTGCTGACCCGGCGCGGGCCGGACATGGGGCGGGTGCTGGCGCGGATTGACGGGCAGGACGCGCTGGCGGATGCGCTGGCACGGAACCCGGCGGGCGAGGCGATCCTGGACCTGTACGCGCCGAGCGTGGAGCCGCTGGCGCGGATTCCGATTGCGACGCGGTTGCCGCCGGGCCAGCACACGCTGGAACTGACGGTGCTGGCCGAGTCGAACCCGGCGTCGAGCGGCGGACTGGTGATCGTGGACGGGTTGCTGGTTGGGAATGCGCAGCCGACGTGGCCGTGGCTGGCACTGAGCGGGATATGGGCGGCGGTTGGGGCGCTGGCGGTGTGGCTGGCACGAGCGTGGCGCGGGCCGCAGCGGATGCTGGCCCGGCTGTCGTGGACCTGGATGGACCGGAGGGTCGGCCCGCTGCGACTAGGCGAACTGGTGCTGGCTACCGCGGCGGTGCTGTATGCGGTGCTACCGGCTGGCGGGGTGACTTCCCCGTGGACGCTGGTTCGAGTGCTGCTGGCGCTGGGCGTGGGCGTGCTGGCGGTTGCGCGGCTGCGGGACGCGGCGCTCGTGGCGGTGGCGGCCATTCCGTTCGTGGGGGTGATCGGGCGGACGGGGGTATTTGACCGACCGGTCGGCGAAGTCCTGATCCTGGCCGTGGTGGCGGCGTGGGTCGCGCGCGCGCTGTGGGGTGGGCCGCCGCGCCTGCCACCCATGCGGTGGATCGCGGCGGCAGCCGTATTCACAGTGGCCGGGGTAGTCGCGGCGGTGCTGGCCGACTATCCAAAGTTCGCGCTACGGGACCTGCGGACGGTGATCCTGGAGCCGGCGGCGTTCTTCGTGGTGCTGGCGTCGGTTCTACGGGATCGGGATGACGTGCGCCGGTTGCTGGCGGCGCTGGTGGCGGGCGCCACGCTGGCGGCGCTGGTTGCGCTCGTGCTCATTCCGTTTGGCGCGGTGGTGACCGAGGTGTTTCCCCCGCGCGTGCGGGGTACGTTCGGGTCTCCGAACAACCTGGCGCTGGTGTTGGAGCGGGCGGCGCCGGTGGCCCTGGCGCTGGCCCTGGCGGCAGGCACAAGCACCTTCGTCAGCGGGCGGTGCTGTTGGGGCTGGGGGCGAGTCGCGAGCATTCGCGGCTTCTGGCTGGTGGCGCTCAGCGTGCTGCTGATCGTGCTGATCCTGACGTGGAGCCGCGGCGCGTGGCTGGGGGCGCTGGCGGGGCTGACGGTGGCGGCGCGGCCGCTGTGGGCGCAGGTCGGACTCAGGCGCCGCCTGGGGGCCGCGGCGCTGTCGCTGGCGGCGCTGGCGGGGATCGGGCTGCTGACGGGCGTTGAGCGGATCGGCCAACTGCTGCGGATTGGCGACAGCGGGGCGGTGTCGCGGCTGGCCATCTGGGACAGCGCCTGGCGGATGGGGCGGGACCACTGGCTGTTCGGGGTGGGTCCGGACAACTTCCTGACGCAGTACCGCGAGTACATGCGGCCGGAGGCGTGGCGGGAGCCGAACATCTCGCACCCGCACAACCTGGTGCTCGACGCCTGGGTCTCGACGGGGCTCATTGGACTGCTGGCGCTGATCGCGGTGCTTGTGCTGTTCTGGCGAGACTGGCGGCGCACTCGCAGGAATCGCGACGGCGGCTCAGATCCGCTGGCCTTCGGATTGGCGGGGGCGATGGCGGCGGCGCTGACGCATGGGCTGGTGGATCACGCGTACTTTCTGCCGGAACTGGCGGCGACGTTTTGGACGCTGGCAGCGGGGGTTGTGGCGCTGATCCTTGTTTGCGGCCGGGAAGACTCGCAGGCGGGTGGAAGGCTGATTGCGGGCGATCCAGCGACGGAGTCGCGGTGACACTCGTGAGCCTGCCGTGCGGCAGGTTTGTTGCATCGGGTATAACTGTTGTGCCGGCACGATCTGGGACGACCATGGCTGACATTGAGTTGGAGGTCGCAGCGTACGAGCGTATGCAGAGCGACCTGGAGCGCGAGCACATGGGGAAGTGGGTGGTCGTGCACGACGAGCAACTGATTGAGACGTATGAGGACTTTGACGATGCCGCCAGCGCGGGAGTTCAGCGCTTTGGAAGCGGACCGTTTTTGCTTCGCCAGGTTGGTGCAAAGCCGCTGAATCGATGGACGCCGGCCGCATACCAGGAGGCCCGTGCCATCCACTGACTTCGGGTTCAGCCGATGGGACGAACTGTTCAGCCTCGGTCCTACACTGGAAGTACAGATTGGGTACGACTCCACGTATCGGCTAGACGCCGACCGGGCACCTCAGATCCCTATAGATCGGCATCCCGCCCTCGTGGACACGGGATCGGCGCTCAGCTGTATTGACTCCGTCCTGGCTACCCGCCTGAACTTGCCAGCGATTGGGCACCAGTCGATTGCTGGCGTCGGCGGCGTCTATCGAGTTGACATGTACCTGGCCCAGATCTGTATCCCGGCCCTCGAGTGGGTAATCCATGGTCAGTTCGCCGGTGTTCACCTGGCCGCTGGCGGTCAACCTCACCGCGCACTGCTTGGCCGACACTTTCTTCGGCGATTCCGGCTCTTCTACGACGGCCTGTCCGGATCGGTGACGCTCAGCAGCGACTAGGCGGCGACGCAGGGCCTCACTTGCCGATGCAGAACTTGGAGAAGATGACGTCGAGCAGGTCTTCGGTGGCGGATTCGCCGGTTATTTCGCCGAGGGCGCTGATGGCGCCGCGGACGCCGATGCTGACGAAGTCCGACGGTTCGTCGTCGGCCACGGCGCGGCGGGCGCCGGCGAGTTCGTCGCGGGCGCGGGTGAGAGCCTCCTGATGGCGGACGCTGGCCACGAGCGCGAGGCCGCCGTCGGCACCGGCCAGGCCAATAACGTGGCGGAGGGCCTGGCGTAGCTCGTTGACGTCCTCGCGAATGGCGGCGGTGTGGACGATGGGTGCGCCAGGTACGAAGTCGCGGACGTCGTCGGCCCGGACTGCATGTGGGAGGTCGCGCTTGTTTAGCGTGACGATGGTGGGTTTGGCAGCCCGATGCACGCGCGCGGCGGCGGTTTCATCGTTGCCGAGGAGGGGGCGGCTGGCGTCGAGCACCAGCACGACCGCATCGGCGCTTTCGAGGGCGCGGGAGCTGCGTTCGACGCCCAGGGTCTCGACGGGGTCGTGGGTTTCGCGCAGGCCGGCGGTGTCGTTGAGGACGATAGGAACGCCGTCGAGGTCGAACGACTCTTCCAGCACGTCGCGCGTGGTGCCGGGGATCTCGGTAACGATGGCGCGGTCGGTGCTCAGCAGCGCGTTCATGAGCGATGACTTGCCGACGTTGGGACTGCCCACCAGGGCGACGCGGAGGCCGTGGCGCTGCATGATTCCGCGGCCCGCCGAGGCCAGGGCATCCTCGAGGCGCTGGTCGAGGGACTCGAGGGTGGCGGCGACCACCGCGCGGTCCATGGCGGGGACTTCGTCCTCATCGAAGTCGACTTCGGCCTCCATCTGGGCCAGCAGGTCGAGGCAGGCGGCGCGCATGTTGCGGACGGCATCGGAGAGACGCCCGGCCAGCTGATTGGCGGCGACGGCAAGGGCGGCGGGGGTGGGGGCGGCGACCAGGTCGGCGACGGCCTCGGCCTGGGCGAGGTCGAGACGGCCGTTGAGGAATGCGCGGAGGGTGAACTCGCCGGGGCCGGCGGGGCGGGCGCCGGCGGCAAGGATGCTGTCCAGCACGCGGCGCAGCGCGACCGGGCCGCCGTGGCAGCTGAGTTCGGCCACATCCTCACCGGTGTAGGAGCCGGGGCCCGGCATGAAGAGCAGAAGGGCCTGGTCGATCAGCTCGTTATTGCCGTCGTAGACCCGCGCCAGGTGCGCGTAGCGGGGTTTGGGGTCGCGGGAGCGGCGCGTGACGCGCCGGGCGATCCAGAGGGCCTGGGGGCCGCTAATGCGCACAACGCCGATACCGCCACTCCCAACGGGAGTCGCGATGGCGGCAATGGTGTCGGTTGTCGTGACGCCTGGGTTCATTTGAGGTCGGCGCGCCCAGGCTGGGGCGGCGGTGGATTCTACGGACGGGCTGAGGGACCGGGGGAGGTTCGCTAGGCTGGCTGGGAGCGCTGCCGCAGCGCTCGGACAGCACACGCGGGAGCTGGCGCCGATGCCGCAGATGACGGGTGGACAGGCCCTGGTGGCCGGGATGCGCCAGGCCGGCGTGACGACGCTGTTCGGGATTCCCGGCGTGCATAACGGCGGGTTGTACGACGCCCTGCTGGACGCGCCGGATATGCGGGTGGTGATCACACGGCACGAACAGGGCGCGGCCTTCATGGCGGACGGATACGCCCGGGCCTCGGGCCGGGTGGCTTGCGTGGCCACGATTACGGGGCCGGGGATCACGAACGCGGCGACCGGGCTGGGCGAGGCGTATGCGGAGTCGTCGCCGGTGTTGCACATCGCGACGGCGCTGGGTCCAGGGTCGCGCACGCCGGAAGCCGGCGAGCTGCACGAGCTCCGGGACCAGTCGGGCGTTCTGCGGGCGCTGGTGGGTCACCACGAGCTGGTGGAGTCGGTGCCGGCGATCCCAGGCGCGGTGACCCGGGCCATGAACGCGATTACGACCGATCGGCCGGGTCCGGCCAGCGTGGAAATCCCGCTAAACCTGTTGATTGAGACCGCGGATGTCGAGCAGGCGGAGGCAGTGCCGGCGACCGCTTCGTTGCCGGATAGGGAAGCAGTGGATCGGGCGGCGGATTTGTTGGCCAACGCGGAGGCGCCCCTGGTCTTCTTGGGCAGCGGAGCAATGGACGCCGGGTCAGAGGTCGAGGCCCTGGCGGAGCGGTTGCAGGCGCCAGTGCTGACGGCTCACACGGGCAAGGGGGCGTTCCCCGAGTCGCATCCGCTCTCGCTGGGCTGCAAGCACCGGCTGGACGAGAGTCTCTATGCGTTGCTGCGGACGCGCGACGTGGCGCTGGTGGTTGGGTGCCGCCTGGGAGCGCGGGTGACGGACGATGACCGGATGCCATTGCCGGAGACGCTAATCCAGGTCGACCGGTCGGCGGCTGAGCTTGGTCGGCATCGGTCCAACACGGTGTCGATCCAGGCGGATGCCGCCGCGGCGGTGAGCGAACTGCTGGAGGCGCTGCCGGACGAGCCGCCGCCGCCGGCCCCGGACATTGCCGAGGGGATGCGCGTTCGTCGACACAATCCGCATGACGCCGCGGACGATCCGCGGTCGGCAGCGATTCTTGCGGAGCTTCGGCGGGTGCTGCCGGACGACGGCGTGCTGGTGAACGACATGACGATGACCAGCTACCGCTCGGCCGGGCTGTTTCCGGTGGACCACCCGCGGTCGTACATGTTTCCGATCTACTTCGGCACGCTGGGATTCAGCCTGCCGGCGGCGATCGGGGCGCAGGTGGCGTGCCCGGAACGGCCGGTGTTGTCGCTGAGCGGGGACGGTGGGTTCCTGTTTACGGCGGAGGAGCTGGCCACAGCCGTGCGGGAGCAATTGCCGGTCGTAGCCGTGGTGTTCAACGACTCGTCGTACGCGGCCATCGACGGCAACTTTCGGGGGAACTTCGGGGGGCGCACGGTGGATGTGCGGCTGCACAATCCGGACTTCGTGGCATTCGGAAAATCGTTCGGGGCGGCGGCCGAGGGCGTGGATACGCCGGAGGCGCTGGGGGCGGCGGTGGAGCGGGGGCTGGCACGGCGGTGTCCGACGCTGATCGAGTACCGGCTGCCGGCGGTGGGCTGACGTCCTTGGCATTGGGTGGCAAGCGCAGATCGACGTCTGACCGATCGTCCGCGCCGCTAACCTCGTAACATCGATACGGCAACGGTCACGTCCATGCGCAAGCGGACGTGGAGAGGTCTCCCGGAGAGAGTTCTCACGCCTCGGAGGCGTTCTCACTCGGCAGGATCGAGACGACGTCATGAACCGCGACGCACTAACGGCGACGATGGTTGATCGCATCGTGGGGCGATTCCAGCCGACGCGCGTCGTGCTGTTTGGCTCGCGGGCACGGGGAGGCGCGAGCGAGTGGAGCGATGTGGACCTCCTGGTTGTCATGCGCAATGTCGCGGACACCCGGAAGGCCGCGGTCGAAATTCGGCGGCTCCTGGCGGACATGCCGGTGAGCAAGGACATCATTGTGGCCACGCCGGACGAAGTCGCGCGCCGTGGACAGGTAGCGGGCACGGTGCTTCACGCGGCGCTCCGCGAAGGCACCGTCCTTTATGACGGGGGATAGTCCCCACGTTCAGGAAGCGCTGCGTTGGATGCGATTCGCCAACGAGGATCTGGACGTCGCCGAGCGCCTGCTGCGAGACGACCCAGTCGCAGCGCGGCATGTCTGCTGGCTATCGCAGCAAGCTGCGGAGAAAGCAATCAAGGCGGCGCTAACGCTGGACGAAGTCACGTTCCCTTTCACCCACGACCTGGATGCCCTGAGAAACCTGCTCCCCGGTGCCTGGGCTGCACGCGCAACGCCTGTTGACCTGGCTGAACTGACTGAGTGGGGTGTGGAGTCCAGATATCCGGGTGAATCGCCCGAGCCAACCGCTACCGAAGCCACGCGGGCAGGCGCAGAGGCACGTAGGGGGTCATCGACGCCATTGAGTCGGATTTCAAAAAAAGCGCGGCGTCATTGACTAGGTTGCCCGCGCGTGCGGCGTCCCAAGTCGGAGCCATTTCCCTGGACGCCACTGGCTGCATTGGGACCTCGGCACACCTACACTGAACGTCGCGTTTCGCAGGCGCGGCAGGTCGGTGGGATGCAGCTTTCTGAGCAGCAGGTGCGGTTTTTCGAGACGTTTGGTTATCTGAGCTTTCCGGGCGCGTTCGCGGACGAGGCGGAGGCGATCAGCGAGGAGTTCGAGCGGGTCTGGGCGGAGCGCGGCGGCGGGCACGAGGGGAGAGTGCATGACCACAAGCAGCGGTCGGCCTTCGTGCCGTTCATTGACCAGAGCGAGTACCTGAGCGGGCTGATCGACGACCCGCGAGTCGATGGAGTGGCCGCGGCACTGCTGGGGGACGACTACAACTACGAAACCAGCGACGGGAACTTCTACGTGGGCGATACGCGCTGGCACTCGGACGGGTTTGGGCGGACGAAATACCGGTTTCTGAAGTTTGCGTTCTACCTGGATCCCGTGACGGCGGCGTCAGGCTGCCTGCGGGTGATTCCCGGAAGCCACCACCGGCGCGACGGGTATGCGAACGCGCTGCACGACCTGATGAGCACCAGCCGGGTGGACCAGACCGAGGAAGCGTTCGGGGTCGCGGGTTCCGAAGTTCCGGCGGTGGCGCTGGAAACGCAGCCGGGCGACCTGATCATGTTCAACCAGGACCTGAAACACGCCTCGTACGGGGGCGGCACACGGCGACGCATGTTCACGATCAACGTGTCGCAGCGCTTCGACGACGAGGACCTGGACACCCTGCGAAACGACGTCGCCTCACTGGTGCGGTTCTGGGCGGAGAGCGCCTATGGCGACGCGATGGTCAGGACGGCGGGGCCAAAACGAATGGTGCACCTGGAGCAGCGGATGGCGAACGACGACCACCTGCCGGCGCTGGTGGCAAAGGCGCGCGAGGAGATGAGCGAGCCGGCGCGGGGGTGACGGCCAGTTAGGACGCGGCGGAACGCGGGCCTCGATTCCGGGCTTAGCCAACAGGCTGATCGGCGCCTGGTTCGGCAGTTCTCAATTGGCCGTGAGTGCCGACCCCGAGCAAATCGTGATGCTCGAGCAGGCGATTGATCCCAACAGCAAGGCCTTCAAGTCGAGTGTCAATGGCCTGGCGGTATTCCGCGAATCGCGCGTCGATGGCCCGCTGCTGGTCCTCAAACCGTCCGTCGATATAGCGGGGAATCGCCGCGAATCGCGCGTCGATAGCTTGCTGAAGTTCCTCAAATCGCGCGTCGATAGCTTGCTGAAGTTCCTCAAATCGCGCGTCGATTGCTTGCCGAAGTTCCTCAAATCGTCGATCCGTGTACTGACGACTCTCCTCGAATCGTTCGTCAATCAACCGATGGGTGCTGTCAAATCGGGCCTCAATAGCCCGAAGGGCACCCTCTTCTCGATCCTCAGCCTGCTGAAAGAGTGCGTTGATGTCGGTTGCAAGTTCAACGAACTGCTGGTCGACTTCGGACCGGAGCGCAGCTAGGTCCGCTTGCGTTGCCGGGGTGGCGTCCAGGGCGGTCGCGTCCGTCATTGGTTGCTCCGTGGGCGAGGTCTTCGTTGCGCTGGTTCCGGCGACGAAGATCAGTGGATTGGCGACCGCCCACGCCTGCGCGATTGTACCTGCGACCTTCCGCGAGCGAAGGACCGTAGAGCTAGACGACGGTGGCTGGTTCCGTGGCGGCGTCGGCCAGGGCGCGTTGGTATTCGCGCTGGAGGAGGCGCTTGCTGACGAAAATGTCGACGAGATCCCAGGGAAGGGGTTCGTCGGGATCGCGCTGGCGGTGGATGTACCAGTCGAGGTCCAGGCCGGCGGCTTCGATGGCCTGGTACCAGCGGTCGGGCTGGAAGTGTTCCATCCAGCCGTCGAAGCGGCAGCCGCGTTCCCAGGCACCCTTGATGGCGCGGCCCACGCGCCGGTCGCCCAGGGCCAGCAGGGCCTCAATGTGACTTTCCTGCGGGTCGTGCCACATGAGGTGGATATTGCGGTCGCGGGCAATGTCAAAGCAGGCCTGCTGCTTGGCGCGAATGGCGTCGCCGCGATCCTGCGGGTGCCACTGGAAAGGGGTGAAGGGCTTGGGGATGAATGTGGAGACGGTGACGTTGACCTTGGCGCGCTTGCCGTGGTGGCGGCGGCCGAGGGCCATGACGCGGTTGGCCAGGTGGGCGATGGCCTGGGCGTCGTCAATGGTCTCGGTGGGCTGACCGATCATGAAATAGAGCTTGATGGTGCGGAAGCCGCGCTGGAAGGCCATGTCACAGGTCTCCAGCAGGTCCTCGTCCGAGATTTCCTTGTTGATGACGCGACGCATGCGGGGGGTGGCCGCTTCCGGAGCAAAGGTGAGGCTGCCGCCGCGCTTGCCGCCGCGCTGGAGGGCGTCGGCCACGTCGACGTTGAAGGACTCGACGCGGGTAGAGGGGATGGAGACGCGGACGTAGTCCTCGGCGGAGTCGTACACCTCGTTGATGACACCATCCAACCCCTCGTAGTCGACCGCGTTGAGGGAGAGCAGAGAGACCTCGCTCTGGCCGGTGGCGGTGAGGCAGCGGTCCACGGCCTGCTCCACCAGGTCCTTGCTGCGATGGCGGACCGGGCGGTAGAGGTAGCCGGCCTGGCAAAAGCGGCAGGCGCGGGCGCAGCCGCGATCCAGTTCAACGGCAATGCGGTCGTGCACGACGCCGGTGTTGGGGACGACGGGGCGGCGGGGACCGCTGTAGACGTCGATGTCGACGTATTGGCGGGCGATCTTTTGAGGGAGGTCGTCCAGCAGGCGCCGGTGCCCGAGGAAATCGCCGTCGTCTGTGTATTGGGGTTCGTACAGGCCGGGGGCGTAGATGCCGGGGATGGTGCGGGCGGCGGCGGCGATGAAGTCGTGGCGCCAGCCGGGTTGGGAACGCTCGAACTCGGCGTGCAGGTTCAGCACCTGCTGAAGCAGATCCTCGCCTTCGCCGACGGCGATGAGGTCGAAGAAGTCGGCCATGGGCTCGGGATTGGAGACGGCCGAGCCGCCGCCGAGCAGCAGCGGATCGTCGTCCGTTCGGTCGACCCGCTCGATCGGGATGTCGGCGAGGTCCAGCATTTCCAGGACGTTGGTGTTCCCGCTCTCGTAGCTCATGGAGAAGCCGAGGATGTGGAAGTCGCGCAGCGGCCGGCGCGACTCCCAGCCGAACAGCGGGAGGTTCTGGGCGCGCATGGCGTCGGCCATGTCGGGCAGCGGCGTGAAGCTGCGGTCGCACAGATGCGGCGTGTCGTCATTGACCAGTTCGTAGAGCAGGCCCATGGCCAGGTTGGACATGCCGATCTCGTAGGCGTCGGGGAAGCAGAGCGCCAGGCGGGTCTGGGCCGAGTCCCAGTCCTTCTGGCGCGCGTTGTGCTCGCCCGCGAGGTATTGCGCGGGCTTGGTTACGCCATCGAGCAGATGTTCGAAATGGACGGTGGTTGGGGCCGACACAGGCACAGCAGGGGATCAGGACCGATCAGCCAAACCTAACAGAGGCCGACTGTCCGACAACCGAAACTCGGCGTCTATTCGCCGGCGCGGAAGCGTTGGAACTCGCCGGCGATGTCGGCGTCGTTGTGGTCGCCGTCGTGGATGACGAAGCGGACGGTCTGGTCCCAGGGCTGCTCGGCGGTGATCTCGACGGCTTGCATGCGCATGGTGCTGATGCAGAGCGAGCCGTAGTCGCGAACGAACCAGGGGGCGCCGTCGAAGGAGGCGTCGGGCAGCACGCCCACGCCGGCGATCTTGTCGAAGGCCATGGGACCGTGGGCATCCACCCAGTCGGCGGCCTGGTCAAAGATCTCGGCCTCGTTGGTGCGGCCCTCGGAGTCCTTGATGACGCCGTCGTGCGTGACGTGCAGGCGGTCGGCCAGGCGGACGCCGTAGTAGCTGTGCTTGGTGGGTCCGATGGTGACGCTGCCGGGCGACTTGGCGGAGCCGGCCATCGGCTTGCCGGGCAGCGGCGTGCCATCGGCCAGGCGACCGGCCGGAGCGGAGGAGCCGCCGCCGGGGACGAGTTGCGAGCGGATGGTGAGGAGGTTGGAGATTTCGCCCGGTTGGATGTCGGTGGTGCGGGTTTCGACCAGCATGAGGCGGCCGTCGGGATCGCTCCAGTCAGGCTCGCCGCGCCACTCCAGGGTTTGGGTCACGCGGAGCTTGTCGGCGGCCAGTTGTTCCCAGGAGGCGTCGATTTCGCGGATGGCGCCGGCGGTGCGGCCGCCATAGGCGCGTTCAATGTAGAAGTTGTAGCCGCTGACCTCCTCGGCGGCGATCCAGATGGAGCGGTGGTGGGGATGGTCCACCGGCGTCTCGTCGGTAACGGCCTGGCCTGCCGGCGTGTAAACGGGATACAGGTAGTTGCGCGTGTGGCCCTGGTTGAACGCTGTAATGAAGCGTCCGCCCCAGCTCACCATGCGGCGGGACTGCAAGACGTCGATCGTGAACGCACTCATGGCCAGGGTCCTTCGGGTGAGGCGGGTTGAGCGGTCATTATGCGGCGCGCGACGGCCAATCGGCAGACTTCAGGCTGGGTCGACCTCGGCCAGGCGGCCGGTGGCGCAGTCGTAGATGAAGCCGCGGATGCGGTCGCGGTGGAGGAGGAAGGGGCTGACCTGGATGCCGGCGATGGAGTCGCGAACGTCCTGCTCGAGGTCGGTGAAGGGCTTGAAGGAGAACGGCGGGCGCAGGCTGGTGTCGGTTTCGACGGCGTCCTTCAACTCATCGTCGGTGAAGGTCTGCATGCCGCAGTCGGTGTGGTGGATCAGCATGATTTCGCGGGTGCCGAGCAGGCGCTGGGAAATGACGAGCGAGCGAATCACGTCCTCGGTGACGACGCCGCCGGCGTTGCGGATGACGTGGGCGTCGCCCGGCGCCAGGCCGAGCGCTCGGAAGGTATCCAAGCGGGCGTCCATGCAGGCGACGATGGCAAGCCGACGCGCCGGTCGTGCGGGGCGCTCGGCGTCGTGGAATCCGGCGGCGAAACTGGCGTTTCGCGCCAGAACGTCGTCGATGGCCGTCACCTAAAGCTTCGCTTAGCCGACGGCCGCTTCCACCGCGCAAAGCCGCGCCAGATCGGCGGCGCGGTTGGTCTGTTCCCAGGGAACGTCGGCCAGGTCGTCGCGGCCGAAGTGGCCGTAGGCGGCCACCTGGCGGTAGAGGGGCCGGCGCAGGCCGAGGTCGCGAATGATGACGCCGGGGCGCAGGTCAAACACCTCGCGGACGGCGGCCTCAATCTCACTATCGGGCGCCTTGCCGGTGCCGAAGGTCTCGATGTTGACGGAGACGGGTTCGGCCTTGCCGATGACGTAGGCCAACTGAACCTCGAAGCGGCTGGCCAGGCCGGCCGCGACCACGTTCTTGGCGACCCAGCGAGCGGCGTAGTTGGCGGAGCGGTCGACCTTGGTGGGGTCCTTGCCCGAGAAGGCGCCGCCGCCGTGGCGGGCCATGCCGCCGTAGGTGTCCACGATGATCT
>WTFW01000053.1 GCA_011523785.1 Chloroflexota bacterium
CCGGATAGCCTCGCAACGCCGCGGCTATCCTTCCCGGCATGACTACCCGTCATGCCCTCGTCGGCTGCGGTAACCGCGGCACAGAGCATCTCCAGGCGCTGACTGCCCTCCCGGACGTCGAAATAGCCGCGTGCTGCGACCTGGACCCGTCCCGCCTCGCTGATGCCGCCGATCGATTCGACGTCCCTCTTCGTGCAACCCAGATCGAGGGCCTGGCCGCCGTCGGCGGCTTGGACCTCGTCCACGTCGCAACCATGCCGTCGGTCCGCTGGCAGGCGGTCCAGGCTCTGGTCGATCTGCGGCCGCGCGCCATCCTCATCGAGAAGCCGCTGGCAACACTGCCGAGCGAAGCAGCCCGAATGTTCGCCGCCTGCCGCGAAGCTGGCATCGGCTTATTCGTCAACCACCAGGTCCCCTGGCATCCCGGTTGGCCCCGCGTCCGCCAGCGCCTGCTGGCCGGATCCATTGGCCGAATCACCCACGTACGCGCCTCGAGCATGGGCAGTCTCTTCGAACAGGGATCCCACCTATTCGACCTATTGCGCTACCTCCTTGACGACGTCGCTGCGCTGTCCACCGACACGAATCCAGCCACTAAGCCGTGGCTCCTCGCCCAGGCCACCGGCGAACGCGCTCGCCTTCCCCCGCACCCCGGACCCGCCCATGCCGCCGGCGTGCTCGCTGTTTCCGACGACTGGCACATCGCCTTCGAATGCGGCTGCCGATCTCCGCGTTGGCCTGGTATTGACACCTACTGGTTGAACCTCGGAGTCGAAATCACGGGCACTCAGGGCACTCTCGGCTGCAGTACCAACCGCGGCTGGTGGCTCCACGCGCCGAACGAGTCCCGCAGCGAAGCCCGCGACTACATCGACGACGATCCCCCCGCGCAGATCGCCTTTCTGCGATCGGTCATCCGGTCGCTCGACGATCCTGACGCTCACGCTTGCGGTCCCGCCCAGGCCCGCGTCTCCTGGAATTGCATCCTCGCCGCCCAGCGCTCCGCCCTGTTGGGACGCCCCGTCGACCCGCGTGACGGTGCGTCCGACCAGGAGATCATCGACTTCCGTCACCGCCTCACCGACCACTCGTGAGCGCGTTCCGATTCTCTGCTTCCACGGTGCTCTACGGTCGCCAGTCGCTCGACACGGCCTGTGCTGAACTCGCCGCCGTCGGCCTCCGTCAGATAGATCTCTGGCACGTCGAGAACTGGTGCGAACATCTGGCCGATGGCGTGCCTACAGTCCGCGACACAATCCGCCGACACGGACTCCAGATCGACACGCTCTCCGTCTTCAACTGGCCGCTCGCCCGTCTCCCCGCGCTTCTCGACCAGCTGGCCGAACTGAACGGACGCGTCTTGATCACCGCCTCCGCCAAACCCGGCGTCACCGTCTCCGGCTATCTCGAACAGATCGACCCCGTCATTCGCCACGCCGAGTCGCTGGGCGTGACCCTCGCCATCGAAAACCACGGCGCCACAGTCATTGACTCGATCGAATCCATGCTCACCCTGGTGAAGCTCCAGGATTCCCCGGCGCTCGGAATCGCCCTCTCGCCTATTCACCTCTACAACAGGGGCGAGTCCGCTGCCGAAGCCATCCGCGCACTGGGCCAGCGTGTCGCCCTCTGCTACGCCTGGGATTGGGGGGCGAAAGGCCTCGCGAATTGGAAGGACCCGACCCGACAATTTATTGGTACCGGCAACATCGACCACCGGCCTATCTTTGAGGCCCTCCAGGCAACCGGCTACGCGCACCCGGTCCAACTTTTTGCCCACGGCCCTGAAGACTGGCCGCCCGATAAAACGACGGTCCACCTGCGTCGGGCCCTTGCCGTAGCCCGCTGCCTCGCGGACGCAACGGATCCATGCAACGAATCCGCCTGATCCACTGGAACGCCGCCGAAGCCGCGGCGCGCGCTGCGCGGCTCCCGGCCGGCGAGTTCCACGTGAGCCACGAGCAACTCGACACGGCCAGCCTTCGCGACCTACGCGCCAATCCGCCCGATGCCCTTCTAATCGACCTGGGACGCCTACCCTCCCATGGCCGCGATGTCGGCGTCGCCGTGCGCCAAACCAGGGCGACGCGCGGAATCCCCCTCGTCTTTGTCGATGGCGACCCCGCCAAGGTCTCCCGCGTCCGCCAGCTACTGCCGGATGCCGTCTACACAGATTGGCCCAACGTCCGGTCCGCCCTCCGACAGGCTATTGCCCAGCCGCCGTCAGACCCCGTCAAGCCCGAATCCGCTCTGGCCGGCTACTCCGGCACTCCGCTCCCCCGCAAGCTGGGCATCAAACCCGGCTACGCCGTCGCGACACCCGGCGCCCCTGACGACTTCCAGGCCACCCTGGGTGCCTTGCCCGACGATGTCGTGCTGCGCCGGCGAGTCCAGGGTCGCTGTGACCTCATCGTCTGGTTCGTCGGCTCCCGGCGCCAACTGCGGGAGCGCGTCGAGCGTTACGGCCAGAAAGCAGGCCCCGGCGGCCTCTGGATCTGCTGGCCCAAGAAGGCCTCGGGCGTCAAGTCCGACCTCTCAGAGCGCGTCGTCCGCGAAACCGGCCTCGCCAACGGTCT
>WTFW01000018.1 GCA_011523785.1 Chloroflexota bacterium
GCCGAGGGCCGCGCCAGCGGGAATGCCGCGCCGCGCCGCACGGTGGTTTCGGTGCGGCCCGAGTCGATGCGCCTGCCGGTGGTGCCGCTGCCGGATTGGGTGGCGTACCCGGAGTTGACCATGCCCCTGCACGCCAGCCGGGCGGTCTCGGTGGACGCGCTGGCGGCGGCGGCGGATAGCGGCGACCTGGTGGTGGTGGTGACGCAGCGCCGGGCACGCAAGACCGTGGACCCGCAGCAGCTGTGCTCGGTGGGCACGGCGGCCAGGGTAATCCGCCGGCTGCGCATGCCGGACGGCGGAGTGCAGGTGCTGCTGGAAGGCCAGTACCGGGCGACGGTGGACGACATCGCGCCCGTGGGCGAGCACTTCGACGCGCGGGTGACGCCGCTGACGGTCGAATACCGCCCGTCGCTGGAGCTGGAAGCGCTGCGCCGCGTGGTGGTGGCGCACGTGGAGGGCGTGGCGGAGGAGACGAACATGTTCGCGCCCGAGACCGTGGCCATGACGCGGCGCGCCGCCGATCCGGGCTGGCTGGCGGACTACGTGGCGTTCTCGTCGGACATGTCGCCGCACGAGCGACAGACGGTGCTGGAGTCGCTGGACCTGACCGAGCGGCTGCGCTTCGTGGCGCGCTACCTGGCCAAGCAAGTCGAGATCCTGAACATCCGCAACAAGATCCAGGGGGAGATCCAGGACGGCATCGAGAAGGTGCAGCGGGACTACTACCTGCGGGAGCAACTGCGGGCGATCCAGCGCGAGCTGGGCATGTCCAGCCCGCAGACCGACGACGCGCAGGACCTGAGCGACCGGGTGGACGCCTCGGACCTGCCGGACGACGTGGCGGCGAAGGCGCGACAGGAGATTTCCCGGCTGGACGCCACGCCGCCGACCTCGCCCGAGGTGGGCGTGATCCGCGGCTACCTGGACTGGCTGCTGACGCTGCCGTGGGCGCACGAGACGCGCGACCACCGCAGCCTGGCGCGGGCGCGGCGGGTGCTGGACCGCGACCACTATGGATTGGAGAAGCCGAAGGATCGGGTGCTGGAATTCCTGGCGGTGCGGGCGATCTCAACCAAGTTCCGGACCCCGATCGTCTGTTTCGTGGGGCCGCCGGGGGTGGGCAAGACCAGCCTGGGCCGCTCGATCGCGCGAGCGCTGGGCCGCGAGTTCGTGCGCATCTCGCTGGGCGGGGTGCGCGACGAGGCGGAGATCCGCGGGCACCGGCGCACCTACGTGGGGGCGCTGCCGGGCCGCATCATCCAGGCCCTGCGGCGGGCGGGCTCGCGCAACCCGGTGATGCTGCTGGACGAGATCGACAAGATTGGACGGGACTTTCGGGGCGACCCCTCGTCGGCGCTGCTGGAGGTGCTTGACCCGGAGTACAACCACAGCTTTTCGGACCATTACCTGGAGGTGCCGTTCGACCTTTCGCGGGTGCTGTTCGTGACGACCGCGAATACCGCCGAGGACATTCCGCCGGTGCTGCGCGACCGGATGGAGGTCATCGAGCTGAGCGGCTACACGGAAGACGAGAAGGTGCGGATCGCGCAGGGGTTCCTGCTGCCGCGGCAGGTCCGCAACCACGGCCTGCGGAAGGCCGGCGTGACGTTCACGGACCGGGCGGTGCGGGAGGTGATCCGGCATTACACGCGCGAGGCGGGGGTGCGCAACCTGGAACGCGAGCTGGCGGCGGTGTGCCGCAAATTGGCGCGGCGGATCGCGGCCAACTACCGCACGGCCGCGCGGGTGACGCCGCGGCGTGTGCGGACCGCCCTGGGACCGGCCAAGTTTCTACCCGAAGACGAGTCGCGCACGCCGGAGGTGGGCGTGGCCACGGGCCTGGCGGTGACGCCGGTGGGCGGCGAGGTGCTGGACGTGGAAGCGGCCTGGATCGCGGGCGCCGGCAAGGTGCGCCTGACCGGGCAGCTGGGCGACGTGATGAGCGAATCGGCGCGGGCCGCGCTGTCCTACGCGCGGGCGCGCACCGGCGTGCTGGGGGTGGACGCGGGGCTGTTTGCCGAACGCGATCTGCACGTGCACGTGCCGGCCGGCGGCGTGCCGAAGGACGGGCCTTCGGCCGGGATCACGATGGGCGCGGCCATCATTTCGGCCATGACGGGCCGGCGGGTGCGGCGCGAGATTGCGATGACGGGCGAGGTGACCCTGCGGGGGCGGGTGTTGCCCATCGGCGGGCTGAAGGAGAAGGTGCTGGCCGCGCACCGGGCGGGCCTGCGCACCGTGATCGCGCCCGAGGAGAACCGGCCGGACCTGGACGACATCCCCGCGCGGGTGCGCAAGCAGATGCGCTTCGTGTGGGTGGACGACATGGACAGCGTGCTTTCGACCGTATTGATGAACGAAGCCGCGGCGCCGGAACAAACGGGACCGGCGACCGCGTCCGGATCAGCCTAGGAGGCAACAGATGGCGAGCAAGATCATTGGGATTGACCTGGGGACGACGAACTCCGTCGTTGCGGTGATGGAGGGCGGCGACCCGAACGTGGTCACGAACTCCGAGGGCAGCCGCCTGACGCCATCGGTGGTGGCGTACGGCAAGGGCGGCCAGCGGTTGGTCGGGCAGCTGGCCCGCCGCCAGGCGGTGATGAATCCCAAGAACACGATCAACTCCTCGAAGCGGTTCGTTGGACGCCGCCTCACGGAAGTGGGGGACGAATCGGCCGCGGTGACGTTCGACGTGACCGAGGGCCGGGCGGGCGAGGTGCTGATCAAGATCCCGGAGAGCGGCCGCGAGGTGACGCCCGAGGAGATCTCGGCCGTGGTGCTGCAGAAGCTGAAGGCCGACGCGGAGAAGTACCTGGGCGAGGACGTGACGGACGCCGTGATCACGGTGCCGGCCTATTTCAACGACTCGCAGCGGCAGTCCACGCGCAACGCGGGCGAGATTGCCGGCCTGAACGTGCGGCGCATCATCAACGAGCCGACGGCGGCGGCGCTGGCCTACGGGTTGGACAAGCGCGGGGCCGAGACAATCCTGGTGTGGGACCTGGGCGGCGGCACGTTCGACGTGACCATCCTGGAGGTGGGCGACGGCGTGTTCGAGGTCAAGGCCACCAACGGGGACACGCACCTGGGCGGCGACGACTACGACCGGCGGGTGGTGGACCACGTGGCCGAGGAGTTCCTGCGCGCCGAGGGCATCGACCTGCGCAAGGACCCGCAGGCGCTGCAGCGACTGATCGAGGCCTCGGAGAAGGCCAAGCAGGAGCTGTCGTCGGTGCCGCAGGCGCAGATCAGCCTGCCGTTCATCACGGCGGACCAGACAGGGCCCAAGCACCTGGACGTGGCGCTGACGCGGGCGGAGTTCGAGCGGCTGACGGAGGACCTGACGCAGCGCTGCGTGGAGCCGTTCCGGCGAGCGCTGGGCGACGCGGGCATCCGGGCAGCGGAGATCAACGAAGTGGTGCTGGTGGGCGGGTCGACGCGCATGCCGGCGGTGCAGACGCTGGTGCGCGAGCTGACCGGCAAGGAGCCGAACCAGGGCGTCAACCCGGACGAGGTGGTGGCCATTGGGGCCGCGATCCAGGGCGGCGTGCTGGCGGGCGAGGTCGAGGACGTGGTGCTGCTGGACGTGACGCCGCTGTCGTTGGGCGTGGAAACGCTGGGCGGCGTGCTGACGGCGCTGATTCCGCGCAACACGACGATTCCGACCAGCAAGTCGGAGATCTTCTCGACGGCCGACGACGGGCAGACGGCGGTGGACATTCACGTGCTGCAGGGCGAGCGCCCGATGGCGCGGGACAACACGACGCTGGGCCGGTTCCGGCTGGAGGGCATCCCGTCGGCGCCGCGGGGCGTACCGCAGATCGAGGTCACGTTCGACATCGACGCCAACGGGATCGTGAACGTGTCGGCCAAGGACCTGGCGACGGCCAAGGAGCAGCGCATCACGATTACGGCCAGCACGAATCTCTCCGACGAGCAGGTGGACGCGCTGGTGCAGGAGGCCGAGCAGCACGCCGCGGAGGACCGCCGGCAGTTGGAGGAGGCCGAGCTGCGCAACAACGCCGACAGCCTGGCGTACCAGACGGAGCGCCTGATCAGCGAGAACGGCGACAAGATCGAGGCGGACGACCGGGAGGCGGCGGAGCGGGCGATCGCCGACGTGCGCAAGGCGCTGGAAGGCGAGGACCTGGAGGCGATCCGCAGCGCCACGGCGGTGCTGCAGACGGCGGCCCAGAAGCTGGGCGAGCAGATGTACCAGGCGGCGCCGGGCGCCGACGGCGCCGAGCCACCGCCAGGCGCGGACGAGGCGCCGGCGGACGACGACGTGGTGGACGCGGAGTTCGAAGCCGCGGACGAGAAGTAGCGCCCGATGAACGCCGATCCACACGATGGCGAAGCCGCGGCCGCCGGCGAGCGTGAAGCGGGGCTGGAGGCCGAGGTGGCGTCGCTCAACGACCAGCTGCTGCGCCTGCGCGCCGAGATGGACAACTTTCGCAAGCGGGTGAACCGCACGACGGAGGACCTGATCCAGGAGGCGAAGTCGTCGCTGCTGCGCGACATCCTGAGCGTGGCGGACGACCTGGACCGGACGCTGGCGGCGCTGGACGCCGGGTCGGACCCCGCCAGCGCGCGGGAGGGCGTGCAGCTGATGCGCACCCGGCTGGAGGCGCTGCTGTCGGCGCGCGGCGTGCGGCCGATCGAGGCGGAGGGTGCGTTCGACCCGCGCTGGCACGAAGCGGTGGCCACGCGGCCGGACGCCGACGTGCCGGCGGGCACGATCACGGCCGAGCTGCAGGCGGGCTATCGCTGGGGCGACGACGTGCTGCGCGCGGCGCGCGTGGAAGTGGCCGTTTCGGACGACGGGATGTAGGCGGCGCCCGTGGAATACAAGGACTACTACCAGACCCTGGGTGTTCCACGGGACGCGTCGCCGGACGACATCAAGTCGGCCTATCGGCGGCTGGCGCGGCGCTATCACCCGGACGTGAATCCGGACGACGCCTCGGCGGAAGCGCGATTCAAGGAGATCAACGAAGCGCACGAGGTGTTGAGCGACCCGACGAAGCGGCAGCAGTACGACCGGTTTGGATCGAACTGGCGTCGCACCGGGTCCTTCGACGAGGCGTTCCGGCAGAGCGGCGCGCGGATGGACGGGTTTGGCGACATGTTCGGCGGCGGCGCGTCGGGGTTCAGCGATTTCTTCGACGCGCTGTTCGGCGGGCGCGGGCGTCCGCAGCGGCCGCAGCAGGCGAACGTGGAGGAGACGCTGCAGGTCAGCCTGCCGGAGGTGCTGAACGGCGGCCGCCGGGCGTTGACGATGCGGGTGCCCTCGCCGGACGGCCGCGTGCGGCAACGGCGGATCGACGTGACGATTCCGCGCGGCGTGCGCGACGGGCAGCGCCTGCGGGTGGCGGGCGAAGGCGCGGTGCGCGCCGACGGTTCGCGGGGCGACCTGTTCCTGCGAGTACGCATTGGCGATGACCCGGGATTCAAGCGCAAGGGCGACGACCTGGAGACGGAGGTCTCAATCGGGCTGACCGAGGCCGTGCTGGGCACGTCGGTGCAGGTGCCGACGCCGTCGGGCTCGTCGCTGTCGGTGCGCGTACCGCCGGAGACGCAGAACGGCCGCCGGTTGCGGTTGCGCGGCCAGGGCCTGCCGCGACGCGGCGGCGGGGAGCGCGGGGACATGTTGGTGCGAATCCACGTGCGCCTGCCGCGCAATCTGAGCGCGCGCGAACGCGAGCTGTTCCAGGAGCTGGCGGCGATTCGCGGCGAGGTCCCCACACCTTCGGCGGTGAGCTGACGTGGTGTTCGACAGCGACGGCGGCGACGCGGATGACCTGAGGTCACGCCCGGCGTATTTCATCGGCGTGGTGGCCGAGATCACGGAGGTGCATCCGCAGACGCTGCGCCACTACGAGCGCATCGGCCTGGTGTCGCCGAGCCGCTCGCCGGGCAACGTGCGCATGTTCTCGCAGGAGGACATCGAGCGGGTGCGGCTGATCCAGCGGTTGACCTCCGAGCTGGGGGTGAACCTGGCGGGGGTGGAGGTGGTGCTGAACATGCGCGACCGGTACCAGCGGCAGGCGCTGGAGCACCAGCAGGACCTGCGGGAAATGCGTCAGCGCTACGAAGCGGAGATTCAGCGCCTGCGCAACGCCCTGCGGCGCGCCACGCGCGATCCGGGCGCGCCGCCATACCGGAACAGGCGGCCGCCGCCATGATGAATTTCGAGAAATTCACGGAGAAGGCGCAGGAGACGATCCAGACGGCGCAGTCGATGATGCTGGAGCACAGCCACAACCAACTGGACGCCGAGCACATCCTGATGGCGCTGCTGGATCAGAACGACTCGCTGGCGGTGCGCATCCTGCAGCGGCTGCGGGTCTCGCCGGACCTGGCGCGGGGCGAGGCCAAGCGCGCCCTGGGGGCCAAGCCGCGGGTGACGTCGGAGCAGTCAGACGGCCCGATCGCGCAGGGGCAGATGTTCGTGACGCCGCAGACGGTGGCGATTATCCAGGCGGCCGGCGAGGAAGCCGACCGGCTGGACGACGAGTACGTGGGCAACGAGCACCTGCTGCTGGCGCTGACGAAGTCGCAGGACACGCAGGCGGGGCGCATCCTGCGGCGAATCGGGGTGGACGCGGAGAGCGTGTACCGGGCGCTGCGCGAGATTCGGGGCGCGCAGCGATCGTCCACGCCGAGCGCCGAGAGCCGCTACGAGGTGCTGGAGAAGTACAGCGTTAACCTGACGGACCTGGCGCGGGCGGGGCGGCTGGACCCGGTGATCGGGCGCACGGCCGAGATCCGACGGGTGATCCAGGTGCTGGCGCGCCGGACGAAGAACAACCCGGCGTTGATCGGCGAGCCGGGCGTGGGCAAGACGGCGATCGTGGAGGGCCTGGCGCAGCGGATCGCCGGCGGCGACGTGCCGGAATTGTTGCGGGGACGCGAGGTGCTGGCGATCGACATGGGGGCGATGCTGGCCGGGGCGAAGTTCCGGGGCGAGTTCGAAGAGCGACTCAAGGCGGTGATCAACGAGGTGCGAGCCTCGGAAGGGCAGCTCATCCTGTTCTTCGACGAGCTGCACCAGGCGGTGGGCGCGGGCGGGGCCGACGGGGCCATCGACGCCGCCACCATGCTCAAGCCGGTGCTGGCGCGCGGCGAATTGCAGGCGATCGGCGCGACGACGCTGGACGAGTACCGGCAGCACGCGGAAAAGGACAAGGCGCTGGCGCGGCGCTTCCAGCCCGTGCAGATCGAGGCGCCGAGCATCGAGGACACGGTGCAGGTGCTGGAAGGCGTGCGCGATCGCTACGAGGAACATCACGGGCTGACGATCAGCGACGCGGCGCTGCAGTCGGCCGTGGAGCTTTCGGAGCGGTACCTGACGGAGCGCTTCCTGCCGGACAAGGCGATTGATCTGGTCGACGAGGCGGCGGCCAAGGTGCGGGTGGACATCTTCGACGCGCCGCCGGAGCTGCGGCAGGCCATGAAGGTGATCGAGGACCTGAAGGCCGAGGAAGAGGCCGCCTGGCGCAAGCGCGACTATGAGCGCGCGGCCAACCTGAAGTCCGAGGTGCTGCAGAACGAGGCGCAACTGGAATCGGCCCGCAAGAAGTGGCTGGCCGAGCAGGATCTGACCGAGACGGTGGACGCGGACGACGTGGCGGAGGTGGTCTCGAGCATTACCGGCGTGCCGGTGGCGCGGATGTTCGAGGAAGAGGCCGAGCGCCTGCTGGGGATGGAGACCGCGCTGCACCGCCGCCTGATTAACCAGGACGAGGCGGTGTCGGCGGTGGCCGACGCGATTCGACGCTCGCGCAGCGGGATCGGCGATCCGTCGCGTCCCATGGGTTCGTTCATCTTCCTGGGGCCCACCGGGGTCGGGAAGACCGAACTGGCGCGGGCGCTGGCCGAGTTCATGTTCGACGACGAAGCGGCGCTGCTGCGGGTGGACATGTCGGAGTACGGCGAGCGGCACACGGTCAGCCGCCTGATCGGCGCGCCGCCGGGCTACGTGGGATATGACGACGCCGCGCAATTGACCGAACGGGTGCGCCGACGCCCCTACCAGGTGGTGCTGTTTGACGAGATCGAGAAGGCGCACCCCGAGGTGTTCAACGTGCTGCTGCAGGTGCTGGACGACGGCCGGCTGACCGACGGCCACGGCCGCCAGGTCAACTTTTCCAACACGATCATCATCATGACGTCGAACGTGGGGGCGCAGCACATCCGGCGCGAGAACCAGCTGGGCTTCGGCGTGCCAGCCGGCGACGACGCGGACTCCGAAGCGCGCGACTACCGCGAGATGCGGGCGCGCCTGATGACCGACCTGCGACGGCGCTTCCGGCCGGAGTTTCTGAACCGGATCGACGAGATCATCATCTTCCACTCGCTGACGCAGCCGCAGTTGCGGGAGATCGTGGACTTGATGGCCTCGCAACTGGCGGCGCGGCTTGAAGGGCAGCGGATCGCCGTGGAGCTGACGACGGCGGCCAAGGACCTGGTGCTGGCGCTGGGCTGGGATCCGAACTACGGGGCGCGACCGCTGCGGCGGACGATGCAGCGCGAGATCGAGAACGTGATCGCGCGCATGCTGCTACGGAACGAATGCGGCGAGGGCAGCACGGTGCGGGTGGACGCGGCGGACGGTGAGTTCAGGTTTGCAGCGGTTGCCGGACTCGAGGACGCGGCGGTGGATCAGCCGGTGGCGGAGGGCGTGGCCGCGGGGTAGACGGCCGGTGGGCAGGTGCGGCTGTCGAGCCCCGCGAGGTTGCTGAGGCACGCCGTTGCGGACGTAATCCGGGCCCATAGTTTCGACCGGATGCCGGGTTGCCTTGCCAGCGTTCTCGCGGCGGGGCACGATTCGCCGAATTGACGCTTCGAGGGCTTGCGATGGCCTATACGGCGCTGGAACGTCTGAACCGCGATGAAGTGGGCGCGCGAGCGCCGAATGCCGTGGCGATTCTGCCGACGGCGGCGATCGAGCAGCACGGCCCGCACAACCCGATCGGCCTGGACACGATGTGTTGCATGGCCGTGGCGCGCGGGGCGGCCGAGGCGGCGGGCGAGTTGGACGTGATCGTGAGCCCGCCGCTGCATTTCGGAAGCTCCGATCATCATCGGCCGTTTCCGGGGGTGCTGACCCTACGCAGCAGCACGTTCAGCCTGGTGCTCCTGGAACTGCTGGAGAGCCTGACGCTCTCGGGGTTCCGGCGCATCCTGATCCTGAACGGGCACGGCGGCAACATCCTGCTGATCCAGCAGGCGGCGCGGGATTTCGTGCTGGAGCACCCGGACGTGCGGGTGGCGGCGGGGGCCTACTGGGACATCGCGCGGCCGCGGCTGGAGGCGGTGCAGGCCAGCCGCCAGGTGCATGTGCCCGGACACGGGGGCGACTTCGAGACGTCGTTGATGCTGCACCTGGACCCGGAGCTGGTTCGCGACGACCTGCTGCCGATCGAGCACGCGGACCGGGACGATCCGCGCAGTTCGGGGTGGCCGAAGCTGGGAATGTCCACGATGGGCGCGTCCGTCAACGTGGCCGACGTGGTGTATATGTCGTTTCCGGGCGCTCGCATCACGGGGCTGAGCGACGACGCGCGGGCGTCGACGGCGGACCTGGGGCGGCAGTACTACGAGATTGCGGTAGAGGAAACGGCCAGGCTGATCCGAACCATTGCGGCGGGGCTGGGGTGACGGCGCGGGCGCAGATCCAGCCCAGCTAAGCGTTGGGCGAGATGGCGAGGTCCGATCACCGGAACATCATCGGCGTGGGGGGCCTGGTGCGAATGGACGGCGGGATCCTGGTGGTGCGGCTGACGTACAGCGACATCAAGGGCCGGTACATGTTTCCGGGCGGGAAGGTGGATCCGGGCGAGTCGCTGGAAGCGGCGCTGGTTCGCGAGGTGGAGGAAGAAGCGCAGGTGACGGCGGAGCCGGAGACGCTGATCGCGGTTCGGCACCGAGTGGACCCGGAGGCGCTGAACACGTACCTGATCTTCAGCATGCGGTACGTGCGGGGTGAACCGCGTGCGAACGGCCGCGAGACGGACGACGCCCTGGTGGTCAGCGCGGAGCAGCTGCGGAGGCGGCCGGAGCGGTTCGCCTCGCTGGTGCCGGAGGTGGCGTTGCCGGTTCTCTCGGGGTCGACGAACGGGCTGACCCGCCAGGACTACCTGCCGGCGCACGGCCGCTACTCGGCCGAGACGTTTCAGCTGTACGCGGCGCCCGAAGCGGAGGTCGGCTAGAAGCGATCCGCCCGCCAGTACATGAAGGGCGAGTTGGGGAAGAGGCGGCGCAGGTAGACGTCGACGTGGGACGGAATGTCGAGGTCGTCCAGGGCCTGGTAGCCGCCGGGCAGGCCGAGGTAGAGGTCCAGGAACTGCCCGCTGGTGAGCTCGACGACCGGCTCGTTGCCGAGCGGCTCACCGATGACCACGTTGACCATGGGGGTCTCGATCCTTGCGGCTTCGCCATCGACGTTGAGTACGAAGGCGGGTCCAGGCAAGGGAGCCATGCGTCGCCGCCGGCGGATAAGTTCGGGGACGACGCTCTCGAGCGCGCCGCGCAGGGAGTTCAGCCTGAGCATGCAGTGCCGCGAGGGCTTGAGGGTCGCGCCGGCGCGCTTGCGCAAGAGGTCGAAGAGCTCGGACGAGGGGTGCAGTTCGCCGGTGAGGCGACTGACGCCGCGCGCCGCGGCCCGATCCCGCCAGACGCTCAGGAACGGAATGGCGAGGTCTTCGTATTCGATGCCGCCGTCCAGAATGTCCAACCTGTCGTCGGACAGCTCGGTGATGGCGTAGGCGACGACCGTGCGAACCTGGACGAGGACGTCGAAATAGACCTCGCTGTCCGGTGCGATGCGCGGCAGCCAGTCCATCATCGCCTGCCAATAGGCTTCGGTACGGTCGAGCGGGCCGACCCGGTCGGAGGCGATGTCCGCGTAGATGCGCATGGCGGTGGGGAGATCGGCGGCCTGGACGGGACGAACGACGTAGCCGCCGGCCCACTCGATGTCGCCGCCGGGGAACTCGCCTTCGAAGCGCGCGGTTTGGACAGGGTGCCAGCCGCGGCTGGCGTAGACCTCGGGGGTCCCGGTGGAAAGCAGGGACAACGGCTGGCCGTCGGCCTGCATGCGCTGGACGGCGGCCTCGAGCAGCCGGCCGGCATGGCCCCGACCGCGATGGGCGGGGTCGACGGCGACATCGGCAATGCCGCCGAAGCGGACGCGCGCCTCGCCGTAGCGCATGGCGCGGTCGGCGATCCAGAGATGCCCGACGATGGCGCCGCCGTCTTCGACGACCAGGCTCTGGGAAACGTCCCAGGCGGGGTCGGCGCTCTGGTGCCGCTCGAAGTAGTCGCGGGGCGTGTCGTCGAAGGCGCGGTTCGTAACGTCCAACGCTTCGTCGCGTCGGTCTGAGGTCAGGGGGCGGACCGTAGGGTTCATAGGCAAAAGGTTGGCGTGGTGCGGGCACGTAAAAGCGGCCCGACGCGCTGGCGTTCGGGCCGGTAGGGAATATAGCAAAGACGGGCCCACATCCACGGCTAGACTCGGGTGGTCGCCGGAGCAGTGAGACGGCAGCGATCCGCATGCAAGCAACCCGCCGAGGCCGGCTGCGCCGCGTGATCGGTCGGCCACGGCTGCACGATGTGTTGACGCTGCGCGGTCTGTTGTTTGCGTTGCTCGGGGTGCTGGCGCTGTCAGTGGGAGCGCTGGTGCTGGCGCTGCTCACGACCCAGCCGGCCGGCACGCCGCAGCCGCGAGCGCAGGCCCGCGCACAGGAGCCGGGCTTCACGAATCAATCGAGTCTTGTGAGCGAAGACGAGGCGCCGGATGTTCGGGGCGGGGTTCGCGCTCCACTGGTGCGACTGCCGCCACGGCCGGCGCCGGCACGGCTGGAGACGTTGGAGGCGCTGCCGTTGAACATGGTCGGCGACCCGGACCTGCGGGCGTTTCTGCGCGAGGCCGACCGGGTCATCACGGTCCTCGATCCAGCCACGGGGTACCTGGGAATGCTGGCGACGCAGGCGCTGCGCGACGAGAGTTCGCGGTTGCGAGTTATGGCCGAGAGCGGGGGAACGGCGGCCGCGCTTGCCGACATCGGGCCGATCCGCGCGACATCGGAGCTGCCCGCCGACGCCCAGACGCTGGCGCTGCTCTTACGGTCGATCCTGACGACCAGTGCCGGTGGTCAATCAGGTCTGTTCAACAGCTTCACGGGACAGCCGGCGGTCACCGAGCGCATTCAGCAGGCCCGGGAAGCACGGGCGCTGGGCCGGTTCATCGAGATTCACGACGCGCTGGGATTTGGCGCCGAATTACGCAACCACATCGTGGTGTCAACGGCGATCGAGCGTCCCTAGCCGGCGGCCGGCTCGACCTCGGGTAGCTGCCAGGCCTCGATCGTCCGTTCGGCATTAGCCGTCAGCAGCAGGTTGGCGGCCGGCGCGGCGGCGACGGCGCGAATCTCGGACGACGTGACGAGCTGTCCGAGCCGGGTTCCGTCCGAACGAACCACGACAAGCGTCCGTTCGGACGTCTGGGCGATTACGAAGTCATTGGTCGCGAGCAGGCGCTCGACCGCGAGACCCGGAATCTGCCAGAGTTCGGTCCCGGTCAGGCTGAAGGCCCCCAGCCCATTCGGTCCGGCCAGCACGATCGTGTCGTTCCGGGGCATGCGCACCGCGGCGGATGACGGATAGCCGATCCGCCAGACGAGATCGCCGCGGGCGCTGTCGAAAATCTGCGAGCTCTGGTCCGTCACGGCGATCGTGTGCTCGCCGGACCGGGTAAAGAGCACGCGGTGCAGCTCGCCGTCGACGCCAAAGCGCTGGTCCAGGTTGCCGGCGGGGGTGATCAGGACGATCTGGTTTTCGCCGCGGTTGGACGAGGCGACGGCCACGGTCCCGGTGTCGGGATTGAGGGCGACGTCGGCGGCGCTGATGTACGGCTGGGTGGGACCCCAGAGCTGGCCGGAGCGGCCGAAGGCAAAGACGTGCCCGACGCTGCTGGCGTTGGTGGAGCGGACCAGCAACCACTCAGCGCCGGGTGCGAAGACCACGTCCTCGAGCAACTGGTTGTCGGGCCGGGCGGGCGAGCGCCAGATCGGTTGGCCGTCGGAATCAAGCAGCAGGAGATCGAAGCCGTGGGCGGCCATGAGCTCGCCGTTGCCGGACACGGCCGCCCGCGACAGCGGGATCCTGAGATCGCGCATCCAGCGCCCAGCGCCGTCCGGGCCAAACGCCGCGACGGCGCCGTTACGGGCGATGGCGACGACGAGTTCGGCCTGGTCGGAGGCCGCGAGCGCGGTGATGTCGAAGTCGGTGCGAGCCAGCCAGGCGCGCTCGGTCCAGCGGCCTGCGGACGGGGCCCTGACGTCGGCGAGCGTGAAGGACAGATCGACGACGTCTTCAATCCTGGTCGCAAAGCCGTCGAGCTGCCATTCGCGGGCCGCGGCGTCGGCCTCGTCCGGGTTGGGAAAGCGGCCGGCCTCGACCCAGCGCCGGAAGACGCGGGACAGGCGGAGCGTGGGAAGACGCTGGCCGATTCGAGCCCTTGCCTGGATCTCGCTGTCGAAAGGTCCAACCAACACGGCCAACATGGGAACCCGGACGACATCAAACTGAAACTCGCCCAGGTCGACGATGGTCGCCAGCAGCCAGTTCTTGGTGCGGCCCGGCCCGACGGCCTCGGCGAAGGCCCCGATAGCCCCGCGGGCACGCTGTTGCAGGGTGATGACGTGGACGAGGCGTTCAGGCTCTTCGAGCTCTTCGTAGGCGCGCAGCGTGGGGATAATCTCGACGAGGGCGTCCACGGCGGTGGTGAGGTGCCCGTGCGCCGCAGCGGCGGACGGCGGCGGGCTGAGGGGGACGAGCGCCTGGCCGAGGGCGCCGATGGCCTCGAATCGAGCCTGGGCGGCGGCCGCGAACTGCTCGGGGGTCTGGGAGCCGGCGGCCAGCTCGCGGATATTGAGCTCCAGGGTGCGTACGACGTCGAGCGAGTCGGTGGCGACCGTGAGGGCGGGCTCCCAATAGGGACGCGCCGACACGGTGACGGAGGAGGGGGCGACCTCTCCGCAGGCCGCGGTGAGCACGGCGGCGGCGGAGGCGGCGAGGAAGGCACGACGCGAGGGGCCGCGCCGCTGTAGCCGGCGCATGCGGGCGTCAGCCGGGGGCGTCAGCGGTTACCGCGCCCCGAAGCGACCACGGCGTAGCCGCCGTGATCCGGACCGCCTGCGTAGCGCCGGGCGCCAGCTGGGGATGATCCGGGACGAAGACCAGCTTGTTGGTACGCGTGCGGCCACGCCAGCGAGGTTCGTCCCGGTCACCCTTGCCGGGGGTGAGTTCCTCGAACAACACCTCGGGCCGCTGGCCGAGGTAGGCACGGTTGAGGTCCTCGGCAATGACCGTCTGTTCGCGCTCGATGCGGTGGAGACGCCGGAGCTTTTCGGCCCGCGGCACGTCGTCGGGCCACTCGGCGGCCACGGTGCCCCGCCGGGGCGAGAAGGCGGCGACGTGGACCTGATCAAAACGCAGATCGCGCACGAGCCGGAGCGAGTTGCGGAAGTGTTCTTCCCGCTCGCCGCAGAAGCCGACGATGATGTCGGTTGTGAGGGCGACGCCTGGCACCGTGGCGCGCAGCATGGCGATGGCGTCGCGGTAGAAGTCGGCGCCGTAGCCGCGCGCCATGCGCTTGAGCACCCAGTCGTCTCCAGACTGGACGGGAAGGTTGATTTCTTCGCAGACGCCGGGGATGTCGCGCATGGCTTCCGCCAGCGACCTGGTCATGTAGCGCGGGTGGGCGGTGGTGAAGCGAATGCGATCAATGCCTTCGACGGCGTCGACGGCTTCCAAGACGTCGGGCAACGCGGTTCCGTCCAGGTCAAATCCGTAGGCGTTGACGATCTGGCCGAGGAGGGTGATTTCGCGAGCGCCTTCGTCGCGGAAGCGTCGGACCTCGTCGAGAATCTCGGGGAGCGGCCGGCTGCGCTGGGCGCCGCGGCGAAACGGCACGATGCAGTAGGTGCAGCGTTTGTCGCAGCCGTAGATGACATTGACAAAGCGGGAGACGGCGCCGGCGCCGGGGGCCGGTTGGGCCTCGACATCCTCATAGGCGGGCGCGTCGGCGGGGGC
>WTFW01000060.1:0-2015 GCA_011523785.1 Chloroflexota bacterium
GGGAGGAACCGCTGTGACGGCTGAATTGGGCGCGATTCTGGGGCTGAACGCTTTCGTAGTTCTGTCGGTTGTGGGTCTTGCGTGGTGTGGGGGGCGAGTTGAAGGGCGGCTGATCGGGGTCGAGCGTTCGCTTGAACGGCTCCAGACCGACATGGGGCGTCTGCGGGAAAACGTCAAGACAATCTTGCTGCGATTGCCGGCCAAGGCCGAGTAGGGTGAAGTGCCCTGCTTGCGTGATACGGTCGTGCCAACGTCCCCCACACGAGTTCGCAAAGCGCTCACATTGTGGATCGGTCTTCAAGTCATAACCTGGACCGGAGCGTAGAACAACATGTCGACTGACTCTCCACCCGACGGTCCGATTGGTGCGTTCACCGCTGACCAGGTGTGTGAGTTGACCGAGCTGTCACGCAGCCAGCTGCGCTACTGGGACAAGACAGGGTTCTTCAAGCCAGAGGCCGGATCACTGCGGATGGGTCCGTATTCACGCGTTTACTCGTTCCGCGATGTCGTTGGACTGCGAACGCTGGCCCTCCTACGCCAGCACACCTCGCTCCAGGCACTGCGGGATGCCGCCGGCATGCTTCACCAGCACAACGAATATCCGTGGGCCAATCTTCGGTTCTACAAGCGCGAAGGCGAGCCCGCCATCTTCTTTCAGGTCAACGACGAGTCGTTCATGGTGGCCAACACCAAGTCGCAGACGACATTCACCATTGATCTGCAAGAGGTCAGCGACAAGATGTTGGACCTTGTGCGGCGAATGCGCGAGCGAAAAGCGGAGGAGATTGGTCAGACATCGCGGCACCGGTATGTTGCACATAACCAACGTGTCATTGCAGGAACACGCATCCCCACGTCAGCCATTTGGAACTTCCATAAGGCCGGCTATCGAACGGAACAGATTATCGAGGAGTATCCGCGCTTAGAACCGGCAGACGTGCGCGAGGCTATTCGTCTGCACGAGGCCGAAGCCGCAGCCCTGACAACGTAGCTTCCACGATGGCCGCACTGTGATTCGAGCACCATGCGGTTGCTGATCGACGAGAACGTGCCAGATTCCACGGCCAAGGCGTTTGAAGCCCTGGGCCACGAGACTATCTATGTGCGAGACGACAATGCACGCGCACGGGATCAAGCTGTCGCGCGGATTGCAGAACTTCGCGGGGCAATCGTGGTTACCTGGAACGTCAGACATTTCAGGCCAATCATAAGGAAGCGACTTGGCCTAACTCGGCGAAGCGCCCGTCAGATGGGACTCATCGGATTCAGATGCGACGAGAGCATTGGAGCAAAACGTGTCAACGAAGTAGGCAGCCTGATCGAATACGCGTTCAGCACAGGCAAGCAAGTTTCCAGCGACAGCGTTGCCGTCACGGTAACGACGGAAGAGGTGAGATGGGAACTGGGGTTCGCCCGATGAGTGGAATTCTGGGTTCTTCTTAGCGGTGACTAGGTAGTGCACAAGCAGCTTTCGGTTACCAGCGAATAATTGCAAGTACAGTAGCCACATTCATGTAAGGGAAGAATCGCCCTCAGTCCGATACTCTTCGACGAGGCCGGCCACGTCCTGGGGGCCGATGGCTTTGGCCCTGGCCCTTGCCTCGCCGTATTGGAGCAGTTGGCGCCACTCGCACTCCTGGATGTAGCGGAGGACGGCCTCGCGGAGGAATTCGCTTCGGGAGCGTCCTTGCTGCTTCATGACTTCGTCGACCCGGTCGGCCATTTCGGGCGGGAGGGAGAAGGTAATGGTTCGGGTGGTTCGGGGCATGGTGGATTGGTGTTACTGGGACTTACCGAGATGGTGCGGCATCGGTTGCGTGCTTTCAAGGGTTGGAGTCGGACAGGGCGTTGGGAGTGGACTGAGATTGGTTACCCGGAAGATCCCTCAGCGATTTCGGCCGAAGACGGCCGAATCCCGGATCGAGTCCGGGGCAGGTTCTGCCTTTACCCTTGGAGGGGGTGAAGAGCGGCGACCTGGGCTGACGGGTGACGAGGCGGCGCGGTGCTGTGGG
>WTFW01000060.1:2115-82615 GCA_011523785.1 Chloroflexota bacterium
GGCGAGCTTAGGACAGGTTCTGCCTTCTCCCCTCGGAGAGGGTGAAGAGCGGCGACCTGGGCTGACGGGTGACGAGGCGGCGCGGTGCTGTGGGGTGGTTGGGTGCCCGGAAGACGGGCGGGTCAGAGACGCCGCCCCTACGCAAGATTGGACGAAGAGCCCGGGGTGGCTGCTGACTGCGGGGGTGTGGTTCGACCCGGTTCCTTCGGCGAGCTTAGGACAGGTTCTGCCTTCTCCCCTCGGAGAGGGTGAAGAGCGGCGATCTGGGCTGACGGGTGACGACGCGGCGCGGTGCAACGGGGCGGTGGGGTGTCCGGAAGACGGGCGGGTCAGAGACGCCGCCCCCGTTCGACAGGCTCAGGGCAGGCTCTACGCAAGATTGGACGAAGAGCCCGGGGTGGCTGCTGAGGTTGGGGGTGTGGTTCGACACGGCCCGCCGAGGACTTTGGGCCGGCTCACCACGAACGGTTGGTGGCCGACGGCTTGATGTTGACGACCAGCAGCGCTTCCTCGTTGCCAGCGTTGGCTGCCAGCATCTGGCCGCCGGGGGCGAAGGCGGCGGAGCGGCCGGTGACGCGGTGGGGCCAGTGGGGGCGTTCGTTGAAATTGGCGCGGGGGTCCTTGGCGTCGACGTAGAGGGCGAAGACGTCCAGGCGTTGGGCAAGGTTTTGGGCGCGGTGCTTGAGGGTGTCGCGGCGGTTGAAGTGGAGGATCTGGTCCCATGTCTGGCCGGCGTTCTGGAAGTCCTTGATGCAGTCGAAGTGGGGCTGAAGGATGACTTGGGCGCCGAGGCCGACCAGCCGGTCGTGGATGGCGGGGGATTCGTTGTCGGCGCAGATGGTGACGCCGATGGAGGTCTCACCAAGCTGAAACGGAGCCATGTGGTCGCCGCCGCCGCGGTAGAAGTCCATCTCGCTGGTGGTGGGTTGGAGCTTGCGCTGGACGTGTCGGACGCCGTTGGCATCGACGATGACGTAGGCGTTGAAGGGCTTGGGGGCGAGGCCGCGTTCGGCGATGCCGGCGCCGATGGCGAGGCCGTGGGTTGCGGCGACTTGGGTAAGGCGCCGGGTTGAGGGGCCGGGGATGGTTTCGGCCTGGCGTTGGAGGTCGGCGGGGCGGGCGTTGGGGTCGTAGGTGACCCAGGGGCCGTGGACGGAGAACTCGGGGAAGAGGACGAGGTCGCAGCCGGCGGCGGACGCTTGCTGCGTGAAGGCTTCGATCTTTTGGAGGTTGGCGTCGATCTGGCCGCGCAGGGAGCAGAGGGTGACGAGGCCGATGCGCATTGGAGGGTTTGGTGAAGGGTTTTGGGCAGGCGGCAGGTTAATGGATGGCGGGAGCGGCGTGCTCCTACATGGCGAAGAGAATGAGGCAGTTGAATTGGCGTTGGTTGCGGCTGGCTCGACGTGGGGTGCTGGGGGTGGCAGCCACCCTCACCCTAGCCCTCTTCCATGGGGAGAGCGGAGAAGAGCAGCCCGCGACAGCCTGGGTTGCTGCTGACTTCGCGTGGAAGCTCGGGCTAGCAGCCACCCTCACCCTGCCCTCTCCCTCAATGGTGTCCAGACCGGAGACATGGTGGACAGGTGTTCGGAGACATGGTTTACACATCCAGCGCTGAGGTCAAGGATTGGCGGGGCGGTTGGTGCGGGCGTCGCAGCGCCTAGTGTCTGGCTAGAGTCGTGTTAGCTGGACTGCGTGGATGGCGAGCATGGAAACGTCGTTAGACGAGGTTGTGGAGCTGGGGCTGGTGGTGTTTGGGGTGCTCCTTTTCACCCTGTCGCTGGCCGGCATGCTTGGTCTTGTGCCGCCGCCGCCCTGAGGAGCGCGGGTCCAGCGATACCCGTGGCAGCGGCGCCTGAAGTCACGGGGTGCGCTTGAACAGTCGGGACGTTCCGGCGAGCTGGGTGTTCATCGGTCTGTTTGGCCTCGTGATCACTGGCATCGGACGCATGGCCTAGCTTGCCGACGTTCCCGCCCATAGCTTCACCCCGGCGCAAGACAGTCTTCTGACCGTTGCCGACTGGATGGTAAAGGCGTCGGTGGGCGCGATTCTGGGGTTTGCGGGGGCGCGAGCCGGTTCACGGGATACCGATACGCCAGCCAGCTAGCAATCGGCCGCGCTCGTGGCGAGCGCCGGGACAAGCTAAGGGCAGGCTCTCCAGGAGACTCCGGCCCGGCTCGCCACGGACGGCGAGTGGGCTCCTCTGGCAAGCTCAGGACAGGTTCAGGCGAGTCCGTACAGGACGGCGAGGACGACTGGCGATGACTCAGGAATCGCGGAGAGCGATGGTTGTTCCAAGCTTGCGGTATCGGGATGCACCGGCGGCTATCGAGTTTTTGTGTGAGGCGTTCGGGTTTACCAGGCGCCTGGTGGTGCCGGGCTATGACGGGACGATCCGGCACGCGCAGCTGACGCTGGGCGACGGGATGATCATGTTGGGTTCGGCGCAGAACCGTGACTTTGGTCCGCACGTCAGGACGCCCGAGGAGTTGGGCGGCAACACGCAGAGCGCGTACGTGATCGTGGCGGAGATTGACGACCACTACCAGCACGCCAAGGCCGCCGGCGCCGAGATCGTGATGGAGATCGAGAACATGGACTACGGCGGGCGGCTGTATTCCGCGCTGGATCCCGAGGGGAATCTGTGGCACTTCGGGTCGTACGACCCGTGGGCGGAGTCCGGCTAGGCCGAGATTTCGCTGATGGTGTCGCGGTAGAAGGGCGACGGTACGGGTCCTTCGAGCAGCGGATCGCCTGTGTCGCGCATCCAGTTGATGACCCTGGCGCCCAATTCGGCCTGGACTGCGGCGGTTTCGGGGCGGCTGGCGAGGTTGGTTTGTTCGTTGGGGTCGGCCTGGAGGTCGTAGAGCTCGACTTCGACGTGGTGGGAGGGTTGCATGCGGCCCGCCACATCGCGGTAGGCGCCGCTGCCGGCGATGTCGCTGGGGATCTCGACGCCGAGTCCAGTTTCGAAGTTGCGGATGTATTTCCAGCGATCGGTGCGGATGCCGCGCATCGGGTCGTAGTAGCTGTGGTAGGTCTTTTCGATGAAGATTTCGTCGTAGCCGCGGGAGGCGCCAGCGGCCACGGGAAGCAGTGACGTTCCGTGCAGGTCGGGCGGCATGTCGGCGCCGGTCAGTTCGATCAGCGTGGGCACGACATCCATGGTGCTGACCATGCCGGGGGGCGCCGCGCCCCCGCTGAGCGGGGTGCCGGGCAGGCGGGCGATGAGGGAGATTTCGATGCCGGGGTCGTACAGGGTGCACTTGGCGCGCGGGAAGGCGATGCCGTGGTCGCCGACGTAGAGCACGAGGGTCTGGTCGAGCAGGTTGCGGTCTTCCAGGATTCCAATCAAACGCCCGATGTAGTCGTCGGCGCGGTTGACGCAGCCCTGGAAGTCGGCCAGGTCGGCGCGGGTGTCGGGGGCGTCGACCAGGTAGGGCGGGACGGTGATGCCCTTCTGGTCGTAGGGCTGGCCGCCGAAGCCGTGGCCGCCGACGCGGTGGGTTTCGCCGAAGCCGACCTGGACGACGAAGGGGCGACCGCGGTCGGCATCTATGAACCGCGACACGCCGGCCGTAATGGCGTCGATGTCGCGGGTCTCGTCGAAGACGTCGTTGCCGATGCGCCGCGGGTCGCGGGCGGCGTGCTCAACGCCCCAGTGGCCGCTGCGGTAGCCGACGGTGCGCAGGATTTGGGGGATGGTGCGTTCGCCGGGATGCAGGTCCCAGCGGAAATCGCGGTGCGTGAGGCCCATGGTGCCGTTGCAGTGGGGATAGCGGCCGGTGGTGAGACTGGCGCGGCTGGGCGAGCACTGGGGGGCGGTGGTATAGGCGTTGAAGCGGGCGCCCTGGGCCGCCAGGCGGTTGAGGTTGGGCGTGTCGACCGTCGTGACGCCGTAGGGCTCGATGAAGCGGCCGGTGTCGTGGGTGGTGACGATGAGGACGTTCGGCGGCATAGGGTGTTGCCTGCGAGCGGCGGGCCGGGAAGTCTAGCCAGCTTCCATTGGAGCCGATGCCATAATCGCCGCGCAAACCGATAGCCCCCGAGGGAATCCGATGCCTCACTACATCAGCATGGTCAGCATGTCGGGCAACGAGCCGGCGGAGCCTGGATCCGTGGCGGATGCCATTGGCGAAGGCGCGCCGGTGACGCGCCAGCTGGTTGAGGATCACGGCGGGACCCTGCACGAGATTTACCTGACCATGGGCGCCTTTGACGTGCTGATGGTGATGGAGTTCGACAGCACGCAGGCCTGCGCGCAGGCCATGCTGGCCATGCGCGAACGCCTGGGCGGCGTCACCCAGACCATCGAGGTCTTCCCCGAGAGCCAGTGGGCGGACGTTGCAAAGGGCGTCTGAGTCGCAACCCTGGGGCCTGACGTGACGGTGGTCGACTCGCTGCCGGACACGATTCCGGACGAGGCGACGCTGGACGAGGTGATGTCGCGTCCCAGCCCCGGGTTGATCGAGTCCATCGCCCGTGGGACCGGCGACCTGCTGGTGCTGGGGGCCGGGGGCAAGATGGGACCGACCGTGGCGAGGATGGCGCGGCGGGCGTTCGAGGCTGCGGGACGCGAGGGCCAGGTGATCGCCGTCTCTCGATTCAGCGATCCCGCCGCCCGCGCCGGGCTTGAAGCCGCCGGCGTGGCCACGATTGCGGGCGACTTGCTGGAGCCCACATTCCTGCGCGGGTTGCCGGACGCACCCGAGGTGGTGTTCATGGCGGGGCGCAAGTTCGGATCCACGGGGGCCGAGCACCTGACCTGGGCCATGAACGCGCACCTGCCGGGGCTGGTGGCGCGGCGGTTCCGAGAGGCGCGCTGCGTGGTGTTCTCAACGGCGGCCGTGTACCCGTTCGTGCCGACCGACAGTGCGGGGGCGGACGAAGACCTGGAGCCGGAACCGATCGGCGAGTATGCGCAGTCGTGCCTGGCGCGGGAGCGGATGTTCGAGCATGCGGCGCACACGTGGGGGACGCGCTCGGCGCTGATCCGGCTGTCGTACGCGCTGGACCTGCGGTACGGGGTGCTGCACGACGTTGGGGCCAGCCTGCGCGAGGGCCGGCCGGTGGACGTGGGGATGAGCACGGCCAGCGTGATCTGGCAGGGGGACGCGTGCGACCTGATCCTGCGGACGCTGGAGCACACCGCGGCGCCGCCGCTGACCCTAAACGTGTCGGGGCTGGCGCCGATTCGGATTCGCGACGTGGCTGTGGCCATGGGCGAGGTGCTGGAGGTTGAGCCGGCGTTTGAGGGCGTCGAATCGGAGAGCGCGCTGTTTGTGGATTGCAGCCGCATGGCCGAACTGGTGGGTGAGCCGATGACGCCGCTGGAGACGGTGCTGGGCTGGACGGCCGATTGGCTGCGGGCCGGCGGGCGGACGCTGGACAAACCGACGCACTTTGAAGTGCGGGACGGGAAGTACTAGGCGTCGCGAAACTGGCCGGGAGCGGGGGTGCCGCCGGCTATTGGGCCGCGCCGGGTGATGACATCCAGACCGCCGCCGGCCTGGATGCGTTGAGCCTGGTCGGCCTTGGCGGCTCGATCCAGGGCTTCGGGGTCGACGATGGCGCGCAGGTTTCGCTCGAATCGAGCTAATGGCGGGGCCGACGTTGGATTGGCGGCCAGATCGCGGGTCTCGTCCGGGTCGGCGGAAAGGTCGAAAAGCTGGGGCGGATCGCCGACGTGGTGGACGTACTTGTGGGTGGAGTCACGCAGCATGTACATGGCTTCGCGGCAGCCCGAGGCGTGGTACTCGCCGAAGATCGTGCGCTCGGGCAACGGGTCGCCCTGAGCGGCGGGCCACAAGGACATGCCGGGGAGGTCGGCGTCCGCGTCGGACAGTGGAGCGCCCGCGCCTTCGACGATGGTCGGAAACAGGTCGACCAGCGAAACGGGCTGGGGCACAGCCCGGCCCCGGGCAATGTCGGGTCCGGCCATCAGGAAGGGCACGGCTGAGGCGCCCTCGTACATGAGGTTCTTGCCCCACATGCCGTGGTCGCCGAGCATCTCGCCGTGGTCGCTGGTGTAGATGACGCGAGTCGAAGAATCCAGCCCCTGCTCGGTCAGCGCCGCGAGCACCGCGCCGATCTGGCGATCCAGATACGTGCACATGGCGAGGTAGGTGGCGATTGTGCGCCGGACCAGCGTCTCGTCGAGTTCCTCGTCGGGCGACTGGATGCGCTGTTCGCGGATGTAGTTGATGTGCGGGTGGTGCGGCCAGTCGGGTGAGCGGAAGCTGATTGGCAGCTGGATGTCTTCCAGCGGATAGCGGGCGATGTCCTCCGCCGAGGCGACGAACGGCGAGTGAGGCAGGGTGTAGGAGACCCAGAGGCACCAGGGCGAGGTGTGCTGCTGGGCATCGGTTGCCAGCCAGTCAACGGCCTGGCTGGTGGTGGCGGCGTCGTAGCGCATGTATTCGGACTCGCCCGTGCGCGGGTTGGCGGCGGTGTTGAGGTAGTTGCGCTGGCGCGGGACGTCGGGTCGCAGCGAGCCGTAGAGGTCGCCGACGCCCTCCTTGACGTGCATGGGAATGCGCTGGTCGGGGAACCCGGTGTCGTCGCCGGGCCGGCGGAAGTGGAGCTTGCCGATTGTCGTGACCGGGCGGTCGTACTCGGTTAGACGGTGGCCCCAGCTGGGTCGCTGGCCGATGTAGGGGGCGGCGTTGTCCCAGACGCCCAGTTCGTGGGCGTAACGGCCGGTGGCCAGGCTGGCGCGCGACGGCACGCAGATGGGGAAGTTGCAGTAGGCGGCGTCGAACCGGACGCCTCGTTCGGCGAGCGCGTCCACGTTGGGGGTGTAGGCAAGGGGATGGCCGTAGCAGCCAGCGGCGGTGCGCCGGTGCTGGTCGGATGTTATGAGCAGGAGGTTCAGGGGATCGACGGTCGGCATTTGGATGTCCTCGCAGCGCGCGGGCCCTCGTGTGGTGCGGCCAATGCTAGTCCCGTCGGATTCGTCGGACGGCGAGGAGGAGGAGGGTGCGCCAGGCGAGGAGCATGGCGGCGAGGAGGGTGATGGAGGCGAGGGTGAAGGCCCAGGAGAAGGTGCGGTCGGTGAGCCAGACGCGCAGCAGGACGGCCACGATGCCGCAGCCGAGCCAGATGAGGGGGATGCGCCAGACGACCAGGCGCCAGCGGGTGAGGGTTGAGATTCGGAAGGCGCCGAGCCAGGGCGACGCGAGCAGCCAGACGCCGGCGAAGGGCAGACCGGTGCGCCAGAAGGCCGCGATCTCGACGCTGCCGTGCTCGATGGGGGTGAGCGCAATGAACAGCACAAAGACCAGTGCGTCGCCGAGGACGGCGAGGGCAATGAGAACGCGATTTCGGTCGGTCATCGGGTGGGTACGCAAGGATCCGGCGCGGGCTGAGCCCCGGGTCCGGGTGGCTTACCTCGCCGCGCGCAGATCAAGCCGGTGCGGCCTGGCGGAGCGCAGGTCGGTGCGGTGTCTGGCTCCTGGTACCGGGGATGGGATTCGAACCCATACGACCGAAGTCCCGGGATTTTAAGTCCCGTGCGTCTACCGTTCCGCCACCCCGGCGCCGCGTTGCCATCCCACCAGGGACGGCTCGGCTGTGGCCGTCAATGCTAGCCCGATACGTCCGGCAGTCCCGGGTGGAGCTGAACGGCAAGGTCGTGACGCAACGAGGTCATATTCGTCGGCATCTGTTCGCAGATGGGCCGGAGGAGGCGTAAGGCAAGGCCGTACGCAGCGTCCCCAGCTCGCTGGCTCTGGCTACGCCAGTGACCTGGACCTAACTGGCGGCCCCCTCCTCGGCTAGACCGGGCTGGCCTTTGTACATGCCGATGCCCAGGGTGAGGAGGCAGATGGAACCGAGGAACAGGAAGACGTTGTTGACGAGGAGGAGTCCATTCGGGTCTTCCACGCCTGCGAACATGATTATGATGAAAATCAAGAGTCCGCCAAGTCCAAACAGGGCCAGTCCGTAGGATGCGATCTTATTTGCATTGAGGTCCTGAAACCGGCCGATCAGACCGGCACCGAGGAAGAACGAGGCAAAGGGGAAGAGCGTAAGGAACACCACGAGAACCGCGGACATGCTTGTGTGAACCATGAGGGCGGTTTGCTGCAAGGACGCCTGTAGCTCGGATCCGGCCGGCGCAGCGGCGGCTTGCTGCGCGAGGTAGACGACGTAGTGCCGCATTCCCAAGCCGACGACAATGCTGGACCATTCAACGAGCGAGACAAGAATGCCGAAATTAAGGAAGGTTCCGCTAAGCCCTCCTTGACTGGTGGCAAGCGGGAAGAGAGCCAAGACACCGAAGCTTGTGAGCATCATCCCGAGGATATTCAGGATGGTCATCAGATGCGCGAGGGCGGGTGCGTCGCCCATTGCGCCAACGGCGGCCGAAAAATCGGTTTGGTCCACGGGATTGATTAGGGCGATTCCCGGGTGGAGCAACGAGGAGACGATGGTGAGAATCACACCGACGATCAAGAACATCCCCGAGTACCTGGTTACCATTGTGCAGCCACCCTTCAGCTTCAGCCCAGCGTCTCTACACCCACTCGACGCTTGCCGGCGAGCGTAGCACCCGCGCCTGACGGCAACAACCGCCGGCAGCGCACCCACGCCATTTGTTTCTTAGTCAACTAGATTTCCAGATAGGGAGATCGGATAAAGCCACCGAACTACGCCAACGGTCCGGGTCGTGTCGTACTAGCGTCGCCAGTAGGCGTAAACTCGTGGCGAGGCGCGCTAGCGCGGGGGTGGTGGCAACGATGGCTGAGCCAAGAATCGCGGTGGTGGGGTGCGGCGGTATGGGGCATAACCACACGCGGGCGGCGGTGCAGGAGCTGGGCGCGCGGGTGGTGGGCGGGTGCGATATCAGTCCGGAGGCCCGTGAGCGCTACCGGCGGGCCTGGGGCACGGACGCTGTCTACGAATCCTGGGACGAGCTGTACGACAAGACGCGCCCGGACGTGGTGTTCGTGACGACACATGGGTCGTTTCACGCGCCGGCCACGATCGCGGCGGCGGAGGCGGGCTGCCACGTGTTCTGCGAGAAGCCGATGGCGCTGTCGCTGGCCGACTGCGACGCCATGATCGAGGCCTGCGACCGCAACGGGGTGAAGCTGGCGATCAATCACATCAAGCGGGCCAGCGGCTACAACGGGCTGGTGCGGCACCTGATCGCGTCGGGCGACATCGGCGAGGTGTTCGCGATCCAGGCCTACAACAAGGGGGCGCGTCCGTCGGCCACCGAGATGACGGAGATGGGCACGCACATCGCCGACTGGGCGCGGGTGTTCGCGCCGGACGTGCAATGGGCGCACGGGCACGTGACGGTGGGCGGGCGCGAAGCCACGGCGGCGGACATCAGGCCCAGCACTGAGATTCATGGCCGGCACGTCGACAGCGGCACGGTGATGGGCGAGCGGATGTTCGCCACCTACGGGGCGGCGGGCGGCATCAACATCAGCATCAACTTCTGGATGGAGGCGGATAACGACGACCGGTCGTACGGGCTGGATATCTTCGGCACGCGGGGGCGCTATGCGCTGAGGCAGAGCGTGGATACGAACCTGTACCGGCACTACGGCTCGCACATGTCGCCGGTGTACAACCACCAGTGGGAACACGTGCCGATGCCGTCGGAAGACGCGCCGAACGGCGCGCCGCTGACCAAGGCGGAGGCGCGGGACCGGTTGCAAGGGATCATGTTCCGGGAGCTGTGGGAGGCGATCCAGGAGGATCGGGATCCGGAGTCGAGCGGGCGTGAAGGCCGGACGGCGATGGAGATGATGCACGCGGCCTGGGAGTCGCACCGGCGACGGGCGCGGGTGGATCTGCCGATGACGGTGCGGGAGAACCCGCTGGACGTGTGGGCGGCGGACGCGGCGCGGGGAGAGGCGTAGGAGCTACCGATGATGACGCCGGGGGTTGACCTGGACTTTCGCCCGACGGTGCCGGCGTTTGATGCGAATGCGGCGCTGGGGCGGCGGCATGACCGGCGGGTGGCGGTGGACGACGCGGCCGGGCTGCTGGCGGAGATGGACCGGGCGGGCGTGGAGCGCGCACTGGTGTACGCGCCGCACGCGGCGGCCTTCGACTCGGCGGAGGGCAACGCAGGGCTGCTGGAGGCGATTGGCGACGAGTCGCGGCTGGTCCCGCAGTTCGTCTGCAACCCGCCCTTCGACAACCTGGACGAGACCGCGGCGCGGATCGAGGCGGCCGACGTGCGGGCGGTGCGGATGGTGCCGACGTTGCACCACTACCCGTTCAGGTCGTGGGTGGTGGGGGAGTGGCTGGAATGGCTGTCGGCGCGGGGCATCCCGCTGTGGCTGCCGGCCAGCTATGAGACGAACTGGCACGACGGCGCCGACCTGGATGCGCACGCGGTTCACGAGACGGTGCGCCAGTTCCCTGACCTGACCGTGGTGCTATGCGAGGTGCACTATGTGCAGGCCTCGTGGGCGCCGCCGCTGCTACGGAGCCTGCCCAACCTCTCGATCGAGGTGTCGCGGTACGTGATCGCGGACGGGATCGCGCAGTTGCTGGGGATTGTGGGGCCGGGACGGGTGATGTTCGGGTCACGATTTCCGGAGCAGGCCATTGCGCCGCAGCTGTATCACCTGCACCGCCTGGGACTGAACGAGACCGACCTGCGGGCCGTGTGCGGGGGCAACCTGGCGCGGCTGTTGAGGATGTAGCGCGATGGACACACCGGTCATTGACTTTCACAGTCATGCGGGTAGCTGGGGCAGGTACGGCGTGGATGCCGACTGCGACCTGTACCTGAAAGTGATGGACGCGGCAGGGGTGGACCGGACCTGCATCAACTGCATCTGGTTCGGGGACGCCCGGCGCGGCAACGACCTGGTGATGGAGTACGTGAAGCGGGCGCCGGACAGGTTTATCGGGGTGGCGTTCGCGACGCCGCACTATCCCGAGGAGGCGGTGAAGGAGCTGGAACGTGCCGTGCACGGGTTGGGCATGGCGTACGTGAAGATCTACCCCGATTACTTCGGGCGGCCGAACGACGATCCGGCCTACTTCCCGATCTACGAGTGGGTGGACGAGCATGAGATGGCGGTGATGTGTCACGCGACCTACCCGTTCGATCCGCCGGGGACGACCATCCAGGGCCGGTTCACGGCGCTGAGCGATCGATTTCCGAACGTGCGCTGGGTGATGGCGCATACGGCGGGCACGCTGGACGCGGACGCCGCGGAAACCGCGCGGGTGCTGCCGAATGTCTACATGGAAACCTGCAGTTCGCGCACATCGCTTGGGGCGACCGAGTTCAACGTGGAGCGCGCGGGCGAGGACAAGGTGCTGTACGGCTCGGACATGGCGCTGATGGACGCGCGACAGCAGATCGCCAAGGTCGTGACGGCCGACATCCCGCGGCGGGCCAAGGAGAAGATCCTGGGATTGAATGCCATGCGGCTCTTGCGTTTGGACGGTCGACCATAGGCTTGCGTGACCCGCGGCTGGTTGCGCGGAAGACCCCTCACCGGTTTCGGCCGAAGACGGCCGAACCTGCCTCTCCCCCTGGAGAGGGTGAAGAGCCGCCGCGCGATCGAGGGCCAGGGGCGTCGGGAAGAGGTCTCTAAAGGGGGAGCGGTATGAACGAGCGGCTGGCGGCGCAGACGGGCGATCGGGCGGCGATGCTGGACCTGGGGGCGACCCACGACTTCGGCGACGACGACATTGCGGCGGTGGCCGAAGTGCTGCGGTCAGGCCACGTGGGGCTGGGGCCGAAAGTGGTGGAGTTCGAAGAGGCGTTTGCCGCGAAGCACGGTGCGAAGCACGCGGTGACGGCCAGCTCGGGCACGGCGGCGATGCACGTGTGCATCGGGGCGCTGAATCCGGAGCCGGGCAGCGAGATCATCGTGTCGCCGTGGACGGCGGGCGGGTCGATCATCGGCGCGATCCTGCATAACTGCGTGCCGGTGTTCGCGGACGTGGACGACACGTACACGCTGGATCCGGCGGACGTGGAGGCCAAGATCACGCCGCGCACCCGGGCCATCATGGCCGTGCACCTGTTCGGCAACCCGTGCGACATGAACGCGCTGCAGGCGATTGCCGACCGGCACGGCCTGGCGCTGATCGAGGACTGTTGCCAGGCGCACTTCGCGGAGTCGCAGGGTCGGGTCGTGGGGACGGTGGGCGACATCGGCGGGTTCAGCTTTGGCGGCAAGCACCTGTCGGCGGGCACGGGCGGGGCGGTGCTGACGAATGACGAGGCCCTTTGGGAACGCGCCATCCTGTTCCGCGACGCGGCGCTGCCGCGCGACAACGGGCCGCTGCAGGGGCAGCCGTACGCCAACTACTTCCTGGCGCCCAACTACAAGATGGGCGACCTGATGGCTGCGGTGCTGCGCACGCAGCTGGAGAAGGTGGACGGATACATCGAGCGGAAGATCCAGACGGCCGAGGCGATCATCGACGGGCTGTCGGACATGGACGAGATCACGCCGCAGCGGGTGCGGCCCGGCGACCGTCACACCTACTGGGTGCTGGGCTTCACGCTGGATACGGACACGCTGGGGTGCTCGGCCTGGGAGTTCGCGGAGGAGGTCAGCCGGGCGGGGGTGCCGCTGGGCGGGCCGTACATCGGGTCGGGCCGCCACGGGCCGCTGTACCGCAACCCGTTCCTGTCGGGGCCGGATGGATACGGCCAGAGCCGGTTTCCTTTCGACTTCCAGCGCGAGACGCCGATGGACTACACGCAGGTGGAGTGCGCGCGCGGCGAGGACATCATGGGCCGCGGAGTGTCGCTGCAGATGACGCCGAACATCAGCGCGGACGCGGTGGAGACCATCGTCTCGACGATTCGCGAGACAGCGGCGGGGCACCTGGCGCGTCGCTAAGTTGGTGGTGTGGGCCGTTTCGGCCCGCGCCGTCGGCCTGGAGGGTTCGGCGTGAAGACGTTTGTGTACGAGTCGAGCCTGTGGCTGCCGCGGGCGCTGGATGAGGTGTTCGCGTTCTTTTCGGATGCCTCGAATCTTGAGGTGATCACGCCGCCGTGGCTGAAGTTCAGCGTGGAGACGCCGAGGCCGATCGAGATGCGGCCGGGGACGTTGATCGATTACCGCTTGCGGTTTCGCGGGTTTCGGTTGCGGTGGCGGAGCGAGATCACGGCGTGGGACCCGCCGCACCGGTTCGCGGACGCGCAGGTGAAGGGGCCGTACCGGCAGTGGATTCATGAGCACACGTTCGTCGAACGGGACGGCGGGACGCTGGCGGGAGACCGGGTGGAATACGCTGTGTGGGGTGGCGCGCTGGCGAACGCGCTGGTGGTGCGCCGCGACGTGGAACGCATCTTCGACTTCCGCAGGCAGACGCTGACGGCGATGTTCGGCAGCGGGGACGATTCATAGGCCTTCAGACGCAAAGGAGCCGCTGAGCGTGCGACTGGCAATCATCGGGGCGCAGCACGGGCACGTACTGGGGATTACGCGGCAGCTTATTGCCGAGGACGGCGTGGAACTGGTGGCGGTGGCTGAGGCGGAAGCCGCGGTGCGTGAGGAGACGGCGGCGGCCTTTGGGGTGCCGGGCATCGCGGACTACCGCGAGCTGCTGGACGGGTCCATCGACGCCGCGGCGCTGGCGCCGATCAACAACGAAAAGGGCGACGTGTCGGTGGCCTGCCTGGAGGCTGGCGTGAGCGTGCTGCTGGACAAGCCGGCGGTGACGACGCTGGACGACCTGGACCGGCTGGAAGCCGCGGCGGGCGGGTCGGCGGCGCTGAGTTGCGCGCTGACGCTGCGATTCAATGGACCGTACGTGGCGGCCAAGCGGGCGATCGAGGCGGGTGAAATCGGGCAGGTGGTGTCGTCGATGGCGCAGCGGCCGCACAAGTGCGGGCCGGCGCGGCGACCGGCCTGGTTCTTCGACCGCGAACTCAACGGCGGGGCCCTGCTGGACCTGTGCATCCACGACATTGACGGCGTGCGCTGGCTGCACGGCTGCGAGCCGGTGGCCGTGGCGGCTCAGCACGGGGCGGTGCGGTTCACCGAGTACCCCACGTTCGCCGACCACGCCGAGGCCTGGTTGCGGCTGGAGGACGGCGGATCGGCGTTCGTACGGGCCTCCTGGCTGACACCGGACAGCGCGCCGTATCACGGCGATTGCCGGATGTTCATCGAGGGAACGGAAGGGTCGATCGAGATCCGGACGACGGCGGAGACTTCCTGCACGATCGACAAGGGCGGGAAGCAACGAAAGCTGACGGAGTTTTCGGGTCCGACCCTGGATACGCCCACGGCGGATGCGCCGAATGCACTGGCGCGGGACTTTATCGCCGCCGCGCGGGGTGAGACTGATCTTGTGATTTCGGCTGAAGACGTGATTGCGTCGCACCGATGGACGTTGCTGGCGCGGGACGCCGCCGACAACGGGACGCTGGTTACCGGTCGGTAGGGTTCGGCGGCTAAGGTTCAACCAATCACATTTGGCTGGTAGATCACAGGGGAGCGCGTGATGGCCTGGGAATTCGAGCAGATCGACGGTCCGTACGGCAACGTCACCGAGGGTCCGGCCTGGGACGGGGAGGCGTTGCTGTTCACGAGCATTCAGCAGAGCCGGATCATGCGCTACGACCCGACGACGGGTGAGTCGACGGTACACCGCGAGGGCACCAACTACTGCAACGGGCTGATGTTCGACCCGAACGGCGTGCTGTACGGCTGCGAGGGCGGCGCGCGGCGGGTGGTTCGATACAACGACGACGGGACGACGACCGCGCTGACGGACGGGTTCGAGGGGCAGCGGCTGAACATTCCGAACGACCTGGCGATCGACAACGAGGGACGCATCTGGTTTACGGATCCCTACTACGAAGGGGCCGCGGGGGACTGGACCGAGGATCGCGGGAACAAGGACCTGGACCACGATTCGGTGTACCGGTTGGATCCGCAGGATGACGGGTCGTGGGCGATCAGCCGGGTCACGTTCGACACGACGCGGCCCAACGGGCTGCTGTTTTCGCTGGACCACTCGGTGCTGTTCGTGGCGCAGAGCGGGCGGCGTGAGGACGAGTTGCGGCAACTGCGGTCGTACCCGGTCAACGACGACGGCTCGCTGGGTGAGATGACGGTGCTGCACGACTTTGGGGCGCATCGCGGGATCGACGGGATGGTCCTGGACACGGAGGGGTACATCATCGCGACGGCGGGTTGGGACCAGGGCGGGCCGGGTTCGTCGGTGTACGTGTTTGCGCCGGATGGCGAGGTGATCGAGCGGCACCCGGTGCCGGTGGCGAATCCGACCAACTGCACGTTTGGCGGGGATGACCTGTCGACCCTGTACGTGACCAGCATTGGCGGGTACCTGCTGCGGGTGGAGACGGAGCGGCAGGGGCGGTTGCACTATCCGCCGGTGGGGTAGCGGACATAGGCGCCGAGGGACGTGACTTAGGTGCGGATTCGGGGTTAGGGCCGAGTTGGTGAGCGGCGGAGGCTTGCGGCGGTTCGTGCTGGCGGTCGCCGCCGGCGCGGTGGCGCTGAGTGCTTGCGGCGAAGGGGGCGCACAGACGATCGCGACGCCGACGCCAGTCGTAGTCGAGGAGTCGACACCCGCGCCCGAGCCGACGCCCGTCGAAGCACCGCCAGCTACCCCGGACGCGACGCCGGGTCCGGCGCTGCCGCCGCTGCCGGGCGCGGGGGCCGATGGGCAGCCGGTGAAGATCGAGGCGTTCGCGCTCGCGGACTACGCGACCGAGGTGGGCAAGGACGGCAGCCGTACGCGGCGTGGGCAGGGCTCGGAGAGTTCGATCGTCTCGTTGCCGGCGGGCGAGAGCTTCTACGTGACGTTCAGCGTGACGCTCAACTTCGGGATTGTGCAGATTGCCTGGAGCTCGGTTGGCGGCGGCTCGGGAGACACGACGCCTGCGGCCGGCCGGACGCCGTCCGGTGAGCCGGAGTCCGTTGCAAGCGGGACCGCGCAGATCGCGTTGGACGACGGGACCGCGCTGATTGGTCCGGTCAGGACCGCAATTGCGCTGCAGATCCAGTCGAGTGACAGCGGGTCGCGGTGGACGCTGAGGTTTGCCCGCGTCGAGCGTCAGTAGCGCTGCCTAGAAGAAGGTGGCCAGAAGGTTCATCAACCGTCTTCGCCGTGGAGCCAGCGAAGGCCGCCGGGCCAGCCCGCGGATGACTGATTCAGGATGGACAGGTAATAGGCGTTCACCCTGGATTCGTTGAAGTCGCAGGTGGACGCCATCATGGGGTTGTAGTTGACGAGGAAGACTGCCCGAAACAATCCGATCAGTTTTCGTGACGCAGCGTGTCGTTGGCGTATGACGTCGAGGGTTGATGCCGGGCTGCCATTGCTTTTCTCGTATACGAAGCCGTTGACGGGATCCGCGCACACCCAGGATCCGTCGATGTAGGCCTCGATGACCTGGTGACCGGAAAAGGCTCGCACGGTGTCGAAGAGACACACGATCCGGGCGGCGGCGCCGGCGACGTGCAGCATGACGCAGGCGGCTCGGGCGAGGTCGGTACACCAGTCGGTCGGGCGGGCGAGGATTCGCTCCTCCGTTCCGCCGAAGATCAGATCAACCAAAGGAACGGCAGCGGCGCTCGATGCGATGGTTGCCAGGTAGGTCGTGATTTGGCGCAGCGAATCGAGGCTCGCGACGTGGGATTCCAGACTGGGGATCTTCAGAGCGCAGCGAACGGCCGACTCCAGTTGGGGACGTGAGCCTGGTTCATAGCGAGCCTGTGTCGGCGTGTAGTCGCGATAGAGATAGTCGGCGCTGGCTTCCGTCAAGCGGATCATCTGGCTGATCAGCACACGGTCGACCGAATTCGGTGCGTGGACGTCGCGTTGGAGCATGCGCTGGTAGGCGGTGGGCAAGCTTGCCGGTCCCTGTAGAAGCGCCGGTGTTGAAGATTGACTCACGGACTCATCCACGTTCAGGCCGTCGTCTGCTTCTTGCTCGCCGGCCATAACTGTCGGTTTAGCTAGCCTCAGACCGGCTCGAGCGTAACCGTCCAGTCGCCAGTGGCCACGATGTCCAGATAGAAGTGCTGTCGATCTCGGACCGTCGCTGTCTTCTGCCAACTCCCAGATGCGGTAACGGTTTCCACCAGGAGTGACGGGTGTCCGAGGGCCGCGGTGAAGAGCGTGACAATGAAGCTCCTGGCGGTTCCAGACTGGTCATCGTTGTCGCTGACGTTGATCGTGGCGCGGTACTTTCCGGGTTCCAGCAGGAAGTTATCCGAGACGAATTCGCCGCGGCCTTCCACGGTAAACGGCATCTCTGGCGGTGCGGACCCGGTGGATCCGGTTGATGAGTCGCCTGACGAAGTCCCGCAGGCACCAAGTGTGACGAAGGCAACAACGAGTACGACGGCAATGTATGTAAGCGAAGGGCAGGTTCGCGGTTTCGCTGCGCGGGGAAATCGGGCTATACCGCAGGTAGAACGCACGGGATCCCGCTTATGTGCGCCTGGCCTGGTGAGGGGCTTTCGAGCGGCGTTCGTCACGCCTGCCCGTGGGGACGTCTGGCACTTCGGGGATGGATGTCCTGATGAGCCTTGCGGCGACGTGGCCGAAGTCGCCCCAGGACGGCTCCCGCCAGCTTGAGAGGCGCCGGGTCGTATTTGGGCACTGGGGCCTTTCGAAGCGGCCGGACGGGCGGGAGGTCGGTCATGCGCCTGAGATTTCGTGCCGCCGCGCGGCCAACGTAGGTGGTCAGGCGCACGGGATCGACGGCCGTGGGGACGAAGCGGCCGAGCCGCCGTTGTCGCAGGAGGGAGTGCCCTCCGACGAGCCAGCGCTTGAGCCACAGCATCCAGAGCGTAATGACAAAGCCAACCAGCGCGAGCACCCAGACAATGTGATATCCCCACTGAAACTCGGTGCCGGGCATGCTCTGGAAGTTCATGCCGAAGATGCCGGCGATCAGGCCGAGGGGCATGAAGATGGTGGCGACGATGGACAGCACCTTCATGATCTCGTTCTGTCGATTGGAGATGGCGGAGAGATAGGTGGCGAGGGCGGTGTCCGCGCGCTCGCGGATCCCATCGTTGGTGGACTGGACGCGAACGAGGTCTTCGAAGAGATCGCGAAAATAAAGGTCGGCGCCGTCGCCGATGAGCTCAAACTCTCGCCGGCCAAGGCGGCTGAGCACGTCGCGCTGCGGTATCAGGGCGCGATTCAGCGCCAGGCTGGAGCGCTTGAGGGCCAGCAGGGTGGCCAGGGCCGATTCGTCGGGACTGGCCAGAATCTGTTCCTCGATTGCATCGGCACGCTCGCTCATGCGCTCGAGCGTGGGAAGAATCGCTTGGATCAGGGCATCGAAGTGGGCGTGGGCGAGAAAGGCGGATCCCTTCATCAGGGGGCGACCGTCGATTTCGACTAGACTGCGAATAGCCTCAACGCTGGGCATTGTGATGTTGTGGATGGTAACGACGTAGTTTCGGCCGATGAACATGCTCAAACTGGCCATCTGGAGTACTTGACTATCGAGCGTATAGTCGATGCTGCGAGCGTTAACGAACACGTAGCTTCCGAAATTTTCGACACGGGCCGCCGTGTTTTGTGCGTCCAAGCTGATGTCGACGACCAGGGGATGAAAGTTGAATATGTCGAGCAGGAGCGATTGCGCGTTATCGTCGGGATTGTCGATGTCTATCCAGAGCACGCCCTTGCTTGACTCAATGAGTGACGTAATTTCATCGAGATTAAGCTCGCTACGGAGTTCGTTCTTGGAATCAAGAGAGTAGGATGTGTACGGCATATTAGGTTGTCAATAAACTCGGCAGAATATAGTGACTGTCGGTCGGATACGATGCATGCTCGAGAATGTGCCCGCCAAGCTGTGGAACCAGGATGGCATTGACTTATGACGCTACCATATTCGAGACGATGCGCGGTGGGCTTAGCACCTTCAGTTGCCTTGCGCCGGCCGCGGCGCCGGTGAGTCCGGGGGGCGCATGGGCCTGTGTGGGCGGCTACTCGTCATGGGCGATGAGGAAGATGGCTTCGAGCGCTGCGTGCCTGATGCGGGTTTGGGCGTCCTGCGGGAGTTCGCTGGACGCCTCAACAGCAACTTCGGCGGCATAGGCGACGGCATCGCGTTCGGATAGCCCCAGCTGGGGCGCGGCCGCGCGGGTGGCTTCGATGGCGTGGGCGGCGACGGCATCGGTTGGAAGGCCGGTCTCGTTGGCGCTGTGAATGGCGCCCTGGATCGCGCCCTGGACAACCGCGCGTGGGTCGTCGACGGACTCGGCGGTTGCATCCACGAGGCTGGACATCGAGTCCCGGACCGTGCGCCTGGCGCCGATCCCGGAATCGGCGGCGGCTTGCACGGCGCCCTGCATGGCGCCAAATGCAAGCGCGGCGCTTTGCTGGCGTAGGTTGTCACTTTCGCGCAGCGCGCGAGCAATGGTCCGGTTGACCCGCTTCCGCAACTGCCTGGCCGTTGCGCCGCCGCGAGCGGCGGTTGTGGCCACGGAGCGGATCGAGGCGGCCAGCTGGTAGGCCGTAACGCCGGCGGCCACGTCCAGCCCGGCCACCGCGGGCACGAATCGCCGCGTGCCAAGCGGAAGGCTGGCGGCGATATTCAGCCCCGGAACCGAGTTCAGGACCCGCAGGTTCTCACGCGTCTGCGTCGCCAGCTCGCTCATCACGGCTTCGCGGTCGGACTCGCCGTCTTCCCGGACGCGCCCGAGGACGCTGAGCGTGACGAGTCCGAAGAGGAAGGCCAGGGCGAAGAGGAAGTCATAGCCCGTCAGAAAGACCGCGGGGAACTCGACGGTTCGCGCGGGATCGACCCACTCGATCGAGATTTCGAACCGGCGCACGCTGAAGAAGTCAACGAATACGCCGCCGAGGATGGGGCCGATGCCCGCACCCAGGCTGGCGGCAAGCGAAGCCCCCGTCAGATACGAGGTGGACTGCGCCTGGGGCGCCATCTTCATGCGGATCGTGGTCGAGGCGAGGTTGATTCCCGCGCTGGCTATGCCGATGAGAAAGTGCAGGGCGACCAGCAGCGGTACGGTGAGAAGGTGTTGATCGGGCGTGGTGGTGAAGGTCCATCCCAAAATAACGAGCAGAAATAGCGATGAGCTTGTCGACAGCACCACCTTGCTTCCGAAGCGATCGACATAGCCTCCCCAGACATTGACGAACAGCACACTGGTCACCTGGCTGAGCACGCCGAGTCCGACGACGGCCGACAGTGGCATCTCCAGTTTGACCAGCATGTACACGGAGAAGAACGGCACGGCCAGCTGCGTGGCGAGGTACCAAACCATCAGGAATGCCATCAACTGCCGATAGTTGCGGTCTCGCAGCGGCGCCGCGAGCAGCCCGGCGATTGTCGGTGGCCGACCTTCCGGCGTAACCATGCGTGGCTCCGGCATGCGGGCCATGAAACCAACGGAGCCAAACCCCAGCAGAATGCTCCCGAACAACATGGCGTATGAGTAGCCGTAGATCTGCTCGGGCTCGGGCACGCGTCCGGCCCACCAATCGATATAGAAGGCTCCGACGAGTCCGGCAACGGCGGCGGCAATCGTGGCAATGCGCATGCGCTGGGAGAAGAAGCTCCCCATCACGTCCTGCGGAACGATGTCGCGGATCCAGCCGATCCAACTTGGATTGAGAAACGCCTGGGCCACCCCGCGCAGTGCCACGAAAATGAGCAGCAACGTCACGGCGCCGGCGTTCGGAACGTCCAGGGCAAATGGAATGAGGGCGACCGGAATCCAGGCCGCGTACGCGATGAAGTAGCTCATCACCGCGAACGGCTTGCGCACACGCAGTCGCTCGACAAGAACCACGGCGACGAGTTGCACGGGCTGCAAGATCGGCGGAAGAGCGGTGAGGATGCCGATGTGGACGTTGGACGCGCCGAGTAGCAAGGCAAAGGCGGCCAGGAAGCCGCCGGACACCAGGCCGTCCGACGCCGATGCCGCGACGGCCTGGTAATTCATGGCCCGCAGGCCGGAATCTCGCTCCTGGTCCGAGAGCGTGTCCCGAGGCTGGAACACGCCCAGAACGGCCGCGCGTAGCCGCGAGGTCAATTCCATCGGTCCGGGAGGGTGGCTAGATCGAACATATCACCGAAATCGCACGTGGCTGGCGCGAACGAAGGTTCCAAACGGTGAATGCAATCCGCGCCGTTGAATCGGCCTGCCTACGCTCCGGCGTGAGGCTCAGGACTTTCGGGTGACGTGGACCTGGCCGTGGGGTGGGCCGTTCCAGCGGGGGGAGTGGCGGAGGTGGTCGAGGATTTGGGCGAGTTCATCGATGGAGGATTCGATGAGGCGTTCGCCGGCTTCGCGGGTGCCCTTGCGGGCGTCGCCCTTGGCGCCGGAGGGGGCGTGGGCGTTGAAGGCGTTGGGCCAGACGAGTTCGAGTTCCTGGAGCGGCTCAAACATGGCCTTGAAGGCTTCGTCGAAGGTGCCGGGGGCCAGGGCGTCCTCGCGGATGAGGTCGGGCGCCAGGTAGTAGGAGTGGGAGCTTTCCATCTCGCAGGCGTGGCCGCCGGGGATCTCGCCGGCGATGTCCTTGAGAACCGAATCGTCGCCGAGGGTGTAGTGGCCGACGCAGCCCAGGAAGTCGATGTCCAGCCGGAAGCCGATGTCCTGCACGGCGACCGACATGAGCCACTGGTTGCCGCCGTGGCCGTTCACGATCAGGAAGCGGCGGAAGCCGTGGTGGCGCATGGAGACGATGATGTCCTCGAGCAGGTCCAGGAACGTCTCGGGACGCAGGGTCATGGTGCCGGGGAAGTTCATGTGGTGGTCGGAGATGCCCCAGGGGATGGCGGGCAGGGCCAGCAGGCGCGGGGCCAGGCGTTCGGCGGCGCGTTCGCAGTAGGCGTGGGCGATCAGGTGGTCCTGGCCCAGGCCCAGGTGCGGGCCGTGTTGTTCGGTGGAGCCGATAGGGATGAGGACCAGTTCCACAGTCTCGGCGGCCTGGGCCACCTCGGGCCAGGACATCTTGTGGAGGGCGTAGGTGGGCAGATTGCTCATGGGGTGTGCAGGGCGTGGCGCCAGCCGGGCATGCGGCCGCGGGCGAGGAGGTCGTCGGGCGAGTCGAGCAGGGTGGTGATGAGCTGGTCGGCGCGCTCCTCGATGACGTGGATCATGCGCCAGCCGTCCTCGGCGGTGGCCAGCCTGGCGTCGCCGACGGCGCCGTTGGCGGAGAAGTCGGAGAAGTCGTGGTTGCGGCGGATGGAACGTCGCCAGAAGCGCTGGCGCAGGCGGCTGCCGCGCGGGCTGAGGTCGCCGGGGGCGAGGCTGTCGTGCTTGACGCGGTCCGGACGCAGGGCCATGAGCTCGGCGGTTTCAAGCTCGCAGGCGTGGCCGGAGGTGGGGGACTTGACGATCTCGTCCTCCAGGTCGTCGTCTTCCAGGTCGTAGAGCGAAATGGACGCCAGGAAGTCCAGGGGCAGGCGGGTGGGGAGGGTTTGCAGGGCGACGGTCATGACGGAGGTGTTGCCGCTGTGCCAGTTGGTGAGCAGGAAGCGCTTGAAGCCGTGGTGCAGCAGGGAGGCCAGGCAGTCTTCCAGCACGTGCAGGAAGGTCTGGGGGCGCAGCGTGATCGAGCCGGGGAAGCCCATGTGATAGGTGGACATCCCGTAGGGCATGGTGGGGGCGACCAGCAGGCGGGGGTGAAAGCGCTCGGCCAGGCGCAGGGTGAGGTCCTCGCAGATCACCAGGTCGGTGTCGAGCGAGGTGTTGGGTCCGTGTTGCTCGATGGAGCCGATGGGGATCATGACCAGTTCCACGCCGTCGCGAGCGCGGGCGACCTCGGGCGAGGTCATGTGGGTAAGGCGGAGCGGCGACGGCAGGTCGGCCAAGGGGTGCGTATCCAGGGTGGAGTCGGCGATATGATAAGCGGCGACGGCTGGGCGAGCAGTATCCATGGTTCTGGTCGTCGATGTCGGTAATACCGACACCAAATTCGGCGTATTCAGCGGCGAGGAGTTGGGCGCGCGCTGGGCGGTGCACAGCGACCTGAACCGCAGCGCCGCGGAGCACGAAGCGCTGTTGCGCGCCATGCTGGCGCATCACCAGGTGACGGGGATCGAGGGCGCCGTTATCGGTTCGGTGGTGCCCGCCCTGACCGAGCGCATGGCCGCGGCGGTGAGGTCCGCGGCGGGGTGCGAGCCGCTGATCGCGCGCTCGCAGGACGTGCGGGTGATTGACCTGGCGGTGGATCGGCCCGCGCAGGTGGGGATCGACCGGGTGGCCAACGCGCTGGCGGCGCGCGAGTTTTACCAGGCACCGGCGATCGTGGTGGACCTGGGCAGTGTCACCACGTTCGACATCGTCAACGCGGCGGGCAGCCTGGCGGGGGTGATTATTACGCTGGGGATGCAGAACACGGCGCGGGCTCTGACGGCGGCGGGCGCGCAGTTGCCGTCAATCGACCTGGCGCGGCCGGCGCGGCTGGTGGGAACGGAGACCACGGGGTCGATGCAATCCGGGGTGTACTGGGGGTATGTGCAGATGGTCCGCGGGTTGCTTGAGCAGTTGCAGTCCGAGCTGGGCGCCGACTACCGGGCCATCGCCACGGGCGGGCAGGCGCCGGTTGTGGTGGAGGATGTGGGGCTGTTCGAGATCGTGGACCTGGATCTGACGCTGCGCGGGCTGTGGCTGATCCAGCAGGCGGAGGCGGCGGCGTGAGCGTGCTGCAGGGCGCGCGGGTGGTGCTGTACGTCACCGGCGGCATCGCGGCGTACAAGGCCTCGGACCTGGCCAGCAAGCTGACGCAGGCGGGCACGGAAGTGGACGTGGTGCTGTCGCGGGCGGCCGAGGACTTCGTGGGCCCGCTGACGTTCCAGGCGCTGACGCAGCGCACCGTTTTCAGGGCCAGCGACGCCATGACGGCCGAGAACGAGATCGCGCACGTGCGGCTGGCCGCGGACGCGGACGTGCTGCTGGTTGCGCCGGCGACGGCCAGCGCGATTGCGCGGCTGGCGCACGGGCAGGCGGACGACCTGGGGTCAGCCGTCGCGCTGTCGACGCAGGCGCCCATCGTGGTGGCGCCGGCCATGGAGCCCGGGATGTACGCCAACCCGGCCACACAGGAGAACCTGGCGACGCTGCGGCGGCGCGGCGTGCGAGTGATCGAGCCGGAGAGCGGCCGGCTGGCCTCGGGCGCGGAGGGCAAGGGACGGCTGCCGGAGACGCCGGTGCTGCTGGATGTGCTCCGTGCCACGCTTGGGCGTGAAGGGCCGCTGAGGGACCGTGTGGTCGTCGTGTCGGCCGGCGGCACGCGCGAGTACATGGATCCGGTGCGGTTTATTGGGAACCCGGCCAGCGGTCGCCAGGGGGTTGAACTGGCGCGGGCGGCCATCGAGCGCGGAGCCACGACGCGGTTGGTGCTGGGGTCAGGGACGGTGGAGCCGCCGGCGGGCGTGGACACCGTGCGCGTCGAGTCCGCCGAGGAGATGCTGGATGCGCTGCGCGAGGCGGTGAGCGGCTGCGACGCGCTGATCATGAATGCCGCCGTCGGCGATTACCGACCGGCCAGCACCTCCGACGTGAAGCTGAAGCGCGGCGGCGAACCGGCGGGTATCGACCTGGTCGAGAACCCGGACCTGCTGCAGGCCTTGCAGGGGGACTTTCTGCGAATCGGGTTCGCGGCGGAGACCAACGACCACCTCGAGAATGCCAGGAGCAAGCTGCTCGGCAAGGAGCTGGACGCCCTGGTCGTCAACGACGTGGCCGGGTCGAACACGGGATTTGCCGCGGAGACCAACGCCGTCACGATCCTGCGGCCGGAGCACCCGGACCTTGAGGTCCCGCTGACCAGCAAGTCGGGCGTGGCCTCGGCGGTGCTGGACGTGGTGGTTGAAATGATCGGCGGTCGCTGACGGCGTCGGCGGGGCCGCGGCTGAAGGGCTGGCCGGCGGACCGGACGGCGGGTTCCATGGCCTTCCACGCGCTGCAGGCGGCGCTGGCGGCGATGGGGATCGAGCGGTCGCTGGAGTCGCTGGTGACGCGCTCGGGCGAGGCGTTCTGGGTGCCGTGGAGCGAGACGGCCGACGCCGAGACGATGCGGTACACCCGAATGATGTCCACGCTGTTTCGCGCCACCGACCTGGCTCGCGTACGGGTAGTCATCGGGGCCGAGGACGAGCCGGGCAGCGCCCTCGCCGAGGTGCGCGACGAGACGGCCGCCGGGCGGCTGGTGCTCGCGCCGGTTTTCTACGACGCCAGGTTTGGCGTGATCCAGTCCGTCGATTCCGAAGGCATAGCCAGGGCGGTTGGCCCGGATCAATTGGAACCGGGTGAGATTGACCTGAGGGGCGGCTGGAGCGGCGCGTTTCCAGCTCTTCGTGTTCACAAGGGCATTTATGGAGTTGTCCGACGCGACCGGCCAATGAAGGAGAATCGGATTCCGGTGCCCGACCTGGCGGGGATCCTCTTCGTGCCGCTTGGGGGTGGGAGCGGCCCGTACGACGTCGTGTTCGGCATCGACGCCGTACGCGGGGCCACAGAGGCCGTCCGAGCCGGGGCGCCGTTGCGTGACACGGAGGCGCTGGAGCGCCTGCTGGTTAGCTTCGAGCAGGCGGAGTTTGGCTTCGGGTGCGCCGAGCGCTGGCTGGCGTCGAAGGAGGCCGACCACTTGTGGGACGCGCCCGACCTGGCGCGACTGGCGCGGAGCATGCGGGCGGCGTCGGGGGAGCTGGCGGAGCGGCTGTGGGATTCCACGGGTACGGCTTCGGCGCTGGCGCTGGGACGGGCCGTGAAGGGGAGAAAGTCCGCGGTGTTCGAACTCCCCGTCGGCCTGGATCGGGAGCCGCCTGGTCGCGTGGTGGAGCTGTCGCGGGGCCGGGCCGTGATCGTGGACACGCGCAGCCGCCGCGCGGCGCTTTCCCGGCTGGCCGACGTGGTGGAGCGTGCGGCGATGGCGTTTGCGAAAGAGGTTGACAGCGTGGGGGCGCTCTCCCGATAGGCCGCGGCCGGCGGATGTTGGCTCGGACGACTCGAGGGCCTGACCTAGGGGCCGGGTGTGCCGACGGGCGGCGACAGCGGCTCGGGCTCTGGCTGTTCGGGCCGAGAGCGTACGAGCGGCAGCCCAATCAGGGTGGAGACGACGAACGAAGCGGCCACGGCGATGCCCACGACGCCGAAGCCCTGGACGTCCAACAGCAGGGTGATCAGCGGGGCCACCGCCAGCGCGGCCAGATCAACGCTGAGGTGCATGATCCCGATACTGCGGCCAACGGTGGTGCGCGGCATGCGCTCAGCGATCATCACGGCCGGCAGGGGCGTTACGAGTCCGCTGGGCGCGAAGAGCACCGCCACCAGGATGTACCAGGCCAGTCCGGCGGGGAACACCAGGAGCAAGGCCGCCGCCATACTGAGACCGCCCGTCGCAATCAGGGCGCGCCGATGGCCTAGGCGATCCATCACCGGTCCGGTCTTGTAGGTCACGAATGTGCGCAACGCGTTGGCCAAGGTGAGCACGAGGCCGACGCGGGCCGGGTCGAAGTCGAGACCCACGCTGCCATAGAGGGGCAACACGACCTGCTTGAGGGCGAACGTACCGGCCCCAAGCATGAGAACGGAGAAGCCAATCACGGGTAGCAGGGAGGGGCTGAGCCCGAGCCGAGCGAGCCTGGGAATCGGCGCGGCTCCTGACTCCGGCGCCGGCTGGGGCGCTCGCACGAACAGCAACGGCAGAAGCGCGGCGATGCCGCCAACCAGAGCGCCCAGGGCAAAGGCGGCCCGCCAGCCAAACGCGCTGGCAGCCACGCCGGAGAGCATGGGCGCGAGGAGGGCACCCATCTGAACAGCGGCCAAGATCCGACCGGCGGTGTGGCTACGGTCGCTTCCCTCACTTGAACGCACGGTATGGGCGAGTCCGGTGGTGTAGACGAGGGCCGTGCCCAGCCCGGTTACCAGCACACCCGCCAGCAGCACGCGATAGTCCAGGGCGAGCGCGCTGATTGCACAGCCGACGGCGGTGCAGAGCGTGCCGGCGGTCAGTGGCGTGTGCGGCGGCAGCCGGTCGGCCAGGAAGCCGGCGGGCACGATGGCCACGGCGCGAGCCACGGCTTGCATGGACAGCAGCAAGCCCAGCACCGGCAGCGATACGTCGAACTCAGCTTGCAGTTCGCCCAGGATCGGTCCAATCAAGTTGACGTTGAACGCCATGACGGTGAGAAGGACAAAAATTGCGCCAAGGCTGGACGATGCAGGCTGGCGAATCATGGAGCCAGTTGGGAAAGCTAGCCGTCTACGTATTCGGGTCGGATGGTAGCCTCGCTCATGCCTGTCGCGGGCCGCTGGCTGAACGCCCGACACATTGGGGCAGACCCTGGCCGCGGGTCATTTGCGCCCGCGCCTGGCGCCCAGCCGGCGGGAGTCCAACTGCCGTGAGTCGCCAGAAGCCGGTCATCGAGCAGATTTCACCGAATCCGGAAACACTGCGACGGCAGGAGGGCCCGCGAGCGCCGCAATCGTCCGCCCCCGGCGGCAGCGGCATGTGGCTGCTGGTGGCCATCGTTATTGGGATTGCCGTCGGCGCCGCCATCGGGGCGGGCGCCGGCCTGTACGTGTTCGGCTGGGTGGGCTAGAGCGCGGGCATCTCGCTCAGGGGCACGCGGCGGGAGTCCGAGGTCGCCGAACGTTCGGCCGCCGCCACCACGCGAATCACGTCCACCATTTCTTGGTTGCTAATCGGCGGCTCGCCGGTGTTCAGCATGGCGAGGAACTGCCTGATGACCTCCAGGTACATGCGCGGGAAGCCGTCGATCGTGTCGGCCAAGTGCATGTCCGCGTGGGTCCAGCCCGTCTCGCCGAGGGCCACGCAGATCATGCCAGTCCAGGCCTCGCGGGCCTGGTTGGCGATGCCCACCCGGCCGTCGGGCCAGCGGATGGTGACCACGTCGGCCAACTCGCCGCGGATCGACGTGACGTCCTCGGCGCCGACGCCGAATATCGCGTGCATCACGTCCACGGCGTGGACGCCGTAGAGCTGCCAGATCTGGGGCAGGGTGAACATGATCGAGCGCGTGCGGCCCAGGTTGGGCAGGCGCTCGATCAGCCGGCGCACGGCGCGGTCGTAGCGCACGGCTGAGGCGGACAGCAGCGGCACGCCGGCGGCGGAAGCCGCGCGGACGAGTGTGATGGCCTCCTGCGGGTCGTCGCATAGCGGTTTGTCCACGAACAGGGGCAGGCCGCGATCGACCGCCTGCATGGCGGGCGCGAAGTGGTCGGGGCCCCAGCGGTTGAGGACCAGCACGGCGTCCACGTCTTGCATGGCCTGCTCGGGTGCGTCGACGACCTGGTCGATGCCGCTTTCCAGGGCCTTGGCGCGGGCCTGCTCCGGGTCGGCGCCCCAGAGCCGGGTGACGCGCAGGCCGGGGCCAGCCAGCCCACGGTTGATGATGCCGGCGAAGTTCTCGGTATGCGTGCTATCGGCGCCGATAATCGCGAGGTTCATGTAGCCGCTCCCAGCGCTGGCCAGTCCGCAGCAGGGTATCGCGCCGCACGCCGGCGACTGGTTACGCTGGCGGCGTGGCTGACACGCGCGACGATCCCAGGTGCAGTCTCACGGGGGCGGTGTGGGACATCGCGCCGCGCGCGCCCGCCGCGCTGTTCGCCGCGGTGGACGAGCTTCCGCCGCTGGCGGTCCAGGTGCTGCACAACCGCGGGCACGACACGGCCGAAAAGCTGCACGAGTTCATGCTTGGCCCGCTGCCGCCGCACGACCCGTACCTGCTGGACGAGATGGACGCGGCGGTGGCGCGCATCGGGCAGGCGATGCAGAAGCGCGAGCGGGTGTGTATCTATGGCGACTACGACGTGGACGGCGTCAGCGCCACGGCGATGTTGCTGGAGACCTGTGCGACGTTGGGGCTGGACGCCTTTCCGTACATTCCGGAGCGGCTGACCGAGGGCTACGGGCTCAACGCCGGCGCGATCGACGCCGTGGCCAGTGAACGCGCGACGCTCATCATTACGGCCGACTGCGGGGCCACGGCGCACGGGGAAATCGACCGAGCGGCCGCGGCCGGCCTGGACGTGATCGTGACCGACCACCATCCGACGGAAGCCCGCCCGGCAAAGGCGGCCGCGCTGCTCAACCCCAATGCGCCGGGATCCGGGTACCCGTTCGGCGGTCTGTCCGGGGTGGGCGTGGCCTACAAGCTGGTGCAGGCACTGGCCGACGAGTTTCCGGAGCAGTTGCCGGATCCTGAGCGCTTCCTGGACCTGGTGGCGCTGGGCACGGTGGCCGATGTTGCGCCACTGACGGACGAGAACCGGGCGTATGTGACGGAAGGGCTGGAGTGGATGCGGGCGTCGCCGCGACCGGGCTTGCGGGCGCTGGCCGAGGCGGCGCGGCGTACGCCGGAGGCGATCCGGTCGGACGACATTGCCTTTGCGCTGGCGCCGCGTCTCAACGCCGCCGGGCGGATTGCCAGCGCGCAATTGGCGCTGGAATTGCTGCAGGCCAGGCATCCGGTGCGGGCCGCGGAACTGGCGGATGAACTGAACGAACTGAACGCCGAGCGGCGCCGGTTGACCCAGGACGTGGTGGACGCCGCGCGGGCGATGGTCAACGGCAGCCCGGTGGTCCTGGCCGCCGATGCGGGATTCGCGCCTGGCGTGGTTGGGCTGGCCGCCTCGCGCCTGAGCGAGGAGTTTGGCGCGCCCGCGTTCATCGGGGCGGAGATCGACGGGCTGGTGCATGGCTCGGCGCGCGCGCCCGACGGATTTAACCTCCGCGATCTGCTGAAGCGGCAGGCCGATTGGCTGGAAGGCTGGGGTGGGCACGCGGGCGCGGCGGGCTTTTCCGTGCTGCCGCACAACCTCGAAGCGCTGCGTGACGGCCTGGCGCAGGCGCTCGCCAACCTTGAGCTGCCTGAATTCACCGGGCCGCGCCTGCGCGCGGACGGCCGTGTTTTTCCGCGCACGATCTCGTGGGAGACCTACCAGGCGCTGGATTCGCTGGGGCCCTGGGGACAGGAACATGAAGAGCCGCGCCTGGTCGTAGAGAATGTACGAATCCAAAACACCCGGCTGGTGGGCAAGGATCACGTGGCGCTGCGATTCGAGGAGCTGGCGCGCAATGTCGAGGCCATTTGGTTCCGACACGGCGAACAGCAGGTCGCGTTGGGGCGCGGACGGTCCGTGGATGTGGCGTTCAGGTTGAGCCTGCGCAGCTTCCGAGGCGAGACCCGGTTGCAGATGCTCGTGGACGACATCCGGCTGCGGCCGGGTTAGCGGCGGAACGAGGAGATACGGTGCCCTCATCGGTGACGGCCACGTTGGCGCCCATGGTTGGCGCGGGCCGGACGGAGACCACGCTCGACGACGTGCTGGACGAGGTGCGTTCCTACACGACAGCCGACGATGTCCGGGCTGCCGAGCGCCTGATCCGCCGCGCGGCCGAATTGGCCGAGCGGGCCCATGAGGGCCAGCGGCGTCTCACCGGGGAGCCCTTCGTCCAGCACCCCATCAGCGTGGCCCTGATGCTGGCAAACCTGCACCTGGATCCCGACACCGTGGCCGCCGCCCTGCTGCACGATTGTGTGGAAGACACCAACGTGGATATCGGGACGATTCGTTCCAGGTTCGGCGCCGGCGTAGCCGAATTGGTCGATGGCGTGACCAAGCTGGACGACATCACGGTGGTGAGCCTGGACGATCGCCAAGCCCAGAATCTGCGCAAGGTCTTTTTGGCCATGGCGCGGGACATTCGCGTGGTGCTAATCAAGCTGGCCGACCGTCTGCACAACCTGCAAACGGCGCACGTTTACCGACCCGAGAAGCGCGAGCGGTACGCCAGCGACACGCTGGAGATCTTTGCGCCGTTGGCGGGTCGCCTGGGCATCGAGGAGTGGCGCTGGCGACTGGAAGACCACGCATTCAAGCTGCTGCAGCCCGAGCGCTACCGCGAGATCGCCAGCTGGCTGCTGGCGGAGCGGGCGGCCCGGGAGGATGTCGTGCAAGCAGTGACGGACGGGCTGCGCGAGGCGCTGGACGCCGGTGGCACGGATGCCCTGATCCAGAGCCGGATCAAGCATGTCTACAGCATTGAGCAGAAGACGCAGCGCAAGAATGTTCCGCTGGAGGAGGTTTACGACATCCTGGCGGTGCGGGTGATTGTGGACGACGTGCACGACTGCTATAGCGCGCTGGGCGTGGTGCATGGCGCCTGGCGGCACATTCCGGCCGAGTTCGACGACTACATCTCGGCGCCCAAGGAGAACGGCTATCGCTCCCTGCATACGGCCGTGCTCGGTCCGGACGCGCGACCGATCGAGATTCAGATCCGAACCCACGAGATGCACGCGGCGGCCGAATACGGCGTGGCGGCGCACTGGCGCTACAAGGCGGTCGATCACGATGGCGAGGAGGACTTCTCGGAGAAGCTGGCCTGGGTGCGCCAGATCCTGACGTGGCAGGCCGACGAGGAGACTGCCGGTTCGTTCGTGGACGCGGTGAAGACCGACTTCTTCAGCGACACAGTCTTCGTGTTCACGCCGCGCGGGGAGATCAAGGACTTCCCGGCCGGCAGCACGCCGCTGGATTTCGCCTACCGGATCCACACCGACATCGGCCACACGTGCATCGGCGCCAAGGTAAATGGTCGCCTGGTGCCGCTGGAGTACCAGCTGCAGAACGGTGACGTGCTGGAAATCCTGACCAGCAGCAACAGCCAGGGGCCCAGCCGCAACTGGGTGTCGCTGGTGCATACGGCGCACGCACGGGACAAGATTCGGCAGTGGTTCAAGCGGCGTCAGCGTGCCGAGAACATCGAGTCGGGCAAGGAGCTACTGGAGCGAGAACTGCGGCGCCTGGGCCAGGGACGCATCTCGCAACTGCCGGGTGATGGGTTAGAGCCAGTGGCCGCGGACCTGGGTTATCGCGACGTGGACAGCCTGCTGGCAGGTGTGGGCTATGGCGCCACGACAGTCCCGCAGGTCATCAACCGGCTGAAGCTGACCGAGGAAGTCGAAGAGCCGGACGTCGAGCCGTTGCCGTCGGACGAATCGGCGGTACGCGAGGTGCAGCCCCTGGTTCGCGTTCTGGGCGTTGGCAATCTGCTCACCCGCGTGGCCTCGTGCTGCAATCCGCTTCCGGGCGACGAGATCGTTGGGTTCATTACGCGCGGCCACGGGATCAGCGTGCACCGCATGAACTGCGCCAACGTCAAGAACGTGCGCGAGCCCGAGCGCCTGGTGGAGGTGGAGTGGGGCGGCCAGTTGGTCGGCGCGGACCTGGATCTGCCGATCCGGCTGGGCGCGTGCTGCAAGCCCAGGCCTGGGATGAAGATCAACGGCATCGCCGCGGACCAAAGCATTGAAGTGCACCGAACTCGCTGCCGAGCGGGGACGCGGCTGCCAGGCGCCCGGGTCCGGGTGTGGTGGATCGATGAGACCAGTCAGCTTCTGCCGGTACAGATCCTGGTCCAGGCCGATGACCGCGAGGGCCTGGCCCACGATGTGACCGGGGTGATCCGCGATGAAGGGTTGAATATCACGTCGGCCAACGTGCACACCAACCGGCAGCGCCAGGCCACCATGCGCATCACGGTGGGCATGGGCAGCGTGGCCCAGATGGCGCGGTTGATGCGGCGCCTGGAGACGATTCCCAGCGTCTACTCGGTCGCCCGCGACACGGCCGGTGTGCGACGCAATCGATCGCGCGAGGCGGCGGCGAGCCGGAACGGCCAATGACGACCCTGCTTGTCCTGCTGCTTGCGTACTCCATCGGGTCGGTGCCGTTTGCGTACCTGGCGGGCCGGCTGGCCGGTCGCGACTTGCTGGCGGAGGGTTCGGGCGGCGTGAGCGGGACCGCGGCCATCGAGCGGCTCGGCAAGGTGCCCGGGGCGATCGCCGGACTGGCCGATGCGCTGAAGCCGGCGCTAGCCATCTTCATCGCACAGCGGCTGGCTACCTACGAAGTGTCGGCGGTGGCGGGTGTAATGGCCGTGGCCGGGCACGTGTGGCCGTTCACGCTGCGTTTTCGCGGCGGGCGGGGCATCGGACCGGCCGGCGGCGCGCTGGCCGCGCTGGGGTCGTGGCACATGGCGCTGGCGTTCGCCGGAATGGTGCTGGGCAAGGCGATCATCAAGGACTCGGCGCCTGGCGCGCTGATTGGCTTTTTCGCCACGGCCATCGTCCTGAGCCTGACGGGCGCGGCTCTTACGCTGAGCCTGGCGGGCTGGACCCTGCTTGGTCTCCTTATCACCGCCCGCCTGGTCGGCTACCGCAAGGCGGACTCGCCGGACGACGTGTCTACGGCCACGCTGCTCTGGCGGAGGTTCCTGCTTGACCGCGACCGGCCGTGACCGGGCCCGGCGCGTCCGGCTGATCACCGACTCCAGCGCCTGCCTTCCACCGCAGGAAATTGAAGCGCACGGCATTGCCATCGTGCCCGCGGTGTTGATCTGGAACGGCGAGGAGCTACGGGACGGAGTTGACATAACGAATGAGGCGTTCTGGAAGCGCCTGGCCACGGACCCCAACCTGCCAACGACCAGCGCGACCTCGCCAACGGCCTATGCCGCCGAGTTCGCGAAGGCGCGCGACGCCGGGATGGATGTGTTGTGCGCCACGATTCCCCGTCGAATATCCGCCATGACCGAGGTGGCGGAGATGGCGGCGCGTGACTTCGCCGGCCCGCCCTACGTGCGGGTTATGCAGACCGGCGCGGCCACCATGGCGCACGGGTTTCCGGTGTTGCTGGGCGCGCGCGCAGCCAGCGCCGGGGCGGATCTGGACACGGTAGAGCGGACGGTGCGCGAGGCCGCGGACGATAGCGGCGTGGTGGCCGTGCTGGGATCGCTGGAATACCTGGCGCGCGGGGGGCGGGTGCCCTGGGTGGTGGCGCGGGTGGCCGATGCCTTGCCGTCTACCCCTATCTTTGGCATGCGGCATGGCCGCATTCGATTCCGTGCGTCCTTCGGCTCGCGATCACGCGCGCTGCGTGCGCTCACGAAGCACGTCAAGCGGGCAGCGCGCGACGCGAGCTACCTGGGTGTTGCCGTGCACCACGCGGCGGCGGTAGAGGAGGCGCACCAGCTGGCTGAGCAGATTCGGCGGGACATGGCGCCGGACGATCTGTACGTGACCAGCTTCACGCCAGTCATGGGCGCGCACGTCGGTCCCGATCTCGTTGGCCTGGCCTATTGCGCACGATCGAACTAACGCGCTGCCTACACTGGATGCAACATTGACCGGGACGGAGCCGTCGCTCGTGCGGGATGACGCTATGCGCGCCACGATCATGGCGATCGGGCGGGCGGCTATCGCCGCCGTGGACCCCGCGACGGCGGTGCGCGAGACCGTTGCAGTCCACGACAGCGGCATACAGATCGGAAGTCTGCGGGTCCCTGACGCTGACGCGCGGCGCGTGATTGTGCTGGGCGCCGGCAAGGCCAGCCCGCGCATGGCGGCGGCGCTGGTGGAGATCCTGGGCGATCGCGTTGCTGGCGGGCTGGTCATCACCAAGGATGGTTATGCCTCGCCGGCCGGGCAGGTCGAGATCGTGGAAGCCGGCCACCCCGTGCCCGACGCGCGTGGGCAGGCGGCGACCCGACGCCTGTTGGAGATGGCGGGCGACGCGCAGGCCGGGAACCTGGTGCTGTGCGTGATTTCCGGCGGCGGATCGGCGCTGACGCCCAGCCCGCCGGACGGAATCACGTTGACGGAGCTCCAGAATGTCACCGACCAGTTGCTGCGCTCGGGCGCCACGATCAACCAGATGAACGCCATTCGGAAGCACCTGTCCCTGTTCCACGGCGGCCTGCTGGCGGCGACTGCCGCGCCGGCGCGCGTGGTCGGGCTGCTCGTCAGCGACGTGGTGGGCAATCCGGTCGACGTGATTGCTTCCGGTCCCGCGTCGCCCGACCCGACGACCTACGCCGATGCGCTGGCGGCGCTGGATGCGTTTGACCTGCGAGGCGCGGCGCCGGCCGCGATCCGCGAGCGGCTTGAGCTGGGCGCCCGTGGTGGTCTGCCGGAGACGCCGAAGCCGGACGACCCATTATTTGACCGCGTTTCCAACCTGGTGATTGCCGATAACGCCCGTGCGGGGCTGGCTGCCGTGGCCGCGGCCAGGGAGGCCGGATTGCACGCCCAATTCCTGACCTCGCGGGTGCAGGGCGAAGCGCGGGAGATCGCCAAGCTGGTGGCGGGCGCGGCGATCGACATTGCACGCAGCGACCGGCCAGTCAGCCGGCCGGGGTGCGCAGTTTTTGGTGGGGAAACCACTGTGACCGTCCGTGGTACCGGGCGCGGCGGCCGCAGCCAGGAACTGGCCGTGGCGGCCGCCCAGGAGCTGGCGGGCGAGCCGAATACGGCCGTCTTTGCGCTGGCCACGGACGGTACCGACGGGCCCACCGACGCCTGCGGCGGGTTGATCGACTGGACGACGATCGAGCGGGCGCGGTCCGCCGGCGGCGATTGTGCCAGCGCCCTGGATGACAACGATTCGTACAGCTACCTCCAATGCTGCGGCGACCTGGTGCAGCTGGGGCCGACGGGCACCAACGTGAATGATCTCTACATGGCGTTCGGATGGTGAGCGACGGCGAGTCGGGCCCTCCGGTTCAGCCGGAGCTCCGGTGGGTCAAGGTCACAGGGCCGGACGCCCTGCGGCCGCTGGACCGGCACTGGGTTCGCTACGTGCGCCTGGCCTTGCTGCTTGCCGCCGTCCTGATCGCCTGGCGGATCCTGGCCTGGCAGGAAGATGGGTACCGGGCCGCCGCATCCGCGGCTGGAGACGCCGCGTTGCGGGGGGCGTTGGTGGGGGTTGAATTAACGTCGACGACTGCGCCCTCCACACCCCAGGCCGCGCAGTCCGGCGTCGAGATCGTGGTGCTGTCGCCCACGCCCACGGCCACTCCCACGCCGGTTCCCACGCCCACGCCAACCCCGGAGCCCACACCGGCGACGCATGTGGTGCGACCCGGCGAAACGCTTTCACGGATTTCCGAGCTTTATGCGGTGCCGTTGAGCGTGATCGTGGAATTGAACAACATCGCGGATCCCAACAACGTGGAGGTCGGCCAGCGGTTGCGGCTGCCCGAGGGCACGGAGGTTCCCGAGCAGGAGGACGCCCCTGGTCCATATACGGTCCAGCCCGGCGACACCCTCAGCGCCATCGCCGTCACGTTTGGCGTGAGCATCAACGATCTGATGGCGGCCAACGGCCTCAGTGACGCCAACACGATTTTCCCCGGCCAAGAACTGCGGATTCCGGGCAGGCCCGGTTAGCCTCGACGTGGTTGTTGCAGGCCGTTCCCACTGCGTACACTGCGGATAGCCCCGATGGTCGCGCAATGCCCCATCGCGGGCCTTATGCTGTAGGCGCCCTTTCGACAACTACTTGAGACGCCGGGGCGCCGGCGGCTCTCTCCATTCTGTCGATCCGCGAGTCCGGAGGCTCTAACGCATGGTTGAAGTCGAAACCATCGACCCGGCCGTCAACCGCTGGCAGCGCGTCGGCGGCCAAGAGGGCGGCACGGTGACATCAATCGCGATGGCCTCGCATTCCGAGGGCCGTCGCATTTTCATTGGCACCATGTCCGGTGTCTTTCTGTCCGACGACGACGGCCAGACCTGGCGTATTTCCAACGCCCAGCTCACCAGCCCGTACATCCAGGCCGTCGCGGTGTCGCCGGACTACAACCGCGACAGCAACGCGTTTGCCGGCGCAGTACAGGGCGGCGTGTTCAAGTCGTTCGACGGCGGCGAGACCTGGAACCGCCTGTCCTTCTGGGGCGCGATTCCCAACGTGGTGGCCCTGGCGCTATCTCCCTCGTACGCGACCGACCGCATCGCCCTACTGGGGACGGACGGCGACGGCGTGTACCGCACGACGAACGGTGGCCGCAGCTGGAACCCGTCGAACGTGGGCTTGTCAGGGCTCTCCGTGCAGACCCTGGTGGTTTCCTCTGGATTCCGAAACGACCAGATGGTCTTCGCCGGCCTTGTCAACGGCGGCGTGTGCCGATCGAGCGACGGGGGACGCACCTGGGAGCAGCTTGGCGGCGACGACTTCGGCACGGCCACGGTGCAAGCGTTGGCCCTGGCCCCGGACTTTACCGCCGACCGAACTATGCTCGCGGCGACCGAAGAACGCGGCTTGTGGGTGTCCAAGGACGCCGGACGAACCTGGGCGCAGGTTGCCGAGGTCGGTGACGAAGCCGTCAACGCCGTGTGCATCTCCCCGGCGTTCGCTGAGGACCAAACAATCGTGGCCGGCACGGGCGGCCAGGGTGTCGTCGTGAGCACCGACGGCGGCGAGACCTGGGAAACGCGGACGCTGGAGGAAAGCTACGGGTCGATTTTGACCCTTGCGCTATTGCCAACCGAAGACACCACGCTCTTGTGGGCGGGCACCTTCTTGACCGGGCTGCTGTGTTCCAGTGACCTGGGCGTCACCTGGGAGCCTCGAAACACGGGCATTACCAGCCAGAACTGGGTGACGCTGGCCATTTCTCCTGACTTCGGGGTCGACCGGACGATGTTCGCGGGCGGTTCCGGGAGCGGGGTGCATGTGTCGACCGACGGCGGCGCGACCTGGGAAGCGCGCGGCGAGGACCTGGCCGAGTTGGATATCGCCGGGATCGCTGCATCGCCCGAGTATTCGGCCGACGGCGTTGTCCTCGTGGCTACGCAGGCGGGGCTCTTCCGCAGCGCCGACCATGGACACACCTGGGACGAAGCCGTTGAGGGCTTTGACCTGGACGACGTGCGGGCGGTGGCGTTTTCTTCGGACTTCGGAAGCGATCGAACCGCGTTTGCCGGAGGAGCGCTGGGTTTGACGTACCGCAGCGTCGACGGTGGCGAGACCTGGGAACGGCTGGCGCACGACTTCGATGGCGAGACCGTGGTGGCGCTGGCTACCGGCCCCAATTTCGCGGTGGACCGCGCGGTGTTTGCGGGAACCATCGGCCAGGGCGCCGCCGCGGTGCATGTGAGCTACGACGGCGGCGATTCGTTCGAACGTTTTGTGGAGCATGAGACCAACACGCCGTGGGTGTCGCTGGCCATTCCGGCGGTCTACACCGACAGAGAGCGGACGTGGCTTTTTGGCACGGCCAGCCAGGTGTTCCGTCCCGCCGCCCGCTTTGAAGACGTGTGGTCGGGGAGCTACCCGGCTGACGCCGAGACGGCCGTGCTCTGGATCGATGCCACACCCACGTTCGCCGACGACACCACGGTGTATGCGGCGACCAGCCGAGGCGTCTTCAAATCGGCCAACGGTGGCGCTGGCTGGTCGGAGTTCAACCCCAACCTGCGAAACCGCGCGGTGCTGCGGGTGGCCGCCTCGCCCAACTACGCCGAGGACTCCACGGTCTTTGCGATGGCGCTGGGCGGCGAGATCTGGCGGCTGGTTGACGACCCGGCGTCCCTGCGCGGCGAGGCAATTCGACCTACCGACATCATTTAGCGGTCGGCTGTTCCTCGTCCGACGCACGCGCCTCGGAGTTCGATTCCGCGGCGTTGGCTAGGGGACGACCGAATACAGCCAGGTCCCCAGCACCAGCGACGCGCTGGCCAGCGTGAGGACGACAATCAGCGTGCGGACCGTGACGCGGGCTCGGCTTGGGCGTCGCAGCATGGGGCGATGGCGTAACCAGGCGCGGACCCGACGGTCCGTCGCAGGACTAGCCTAGAGCCGCCAGCCACCCCTCCGCAACACCTCACATGGCGTTGTGACGGGTTGCGCTGGACTGGTGTGGGGCCTCTGCTAGACTTCCGACGGCGAGTACGTGAACGTTTTCACAAAGTCGTGAGGGCTGCGTGTCCTTGTGGGTGCGCTTCGGTCTGCGGCGCTTGCACTTGAGTTTGGATTCATCGTGGGCACGTTCATGGTCGCCGGCATCCTGGGAGGACGCTGGATTGATGACCGGTTGGGTACCGCGCCCTTCGTGTTACTCGGAGGAATTCTTCTTGCCCTGGCGTCCAGCGTTTACGTGATGTACCTGATCTTCAGCTGGCAGCGCGTGGGGAATCGCTAGGCATGGCCGCACCTGGACAGGATCTTGCGCCTCACGTCAGCGCGGCGGCGGAGCCGTTGGCCGGACCGTGGGAGACGCCCCTCGGGCCGTTTACCGTAACCAACTCCATGTTCACGATGTGGCTCACGATGGGCGGCATCCTGGCGCTCGCCTGGTTCGCCACCCGACACATTCGCCGCGACCCCGACGCCGCCCTGGTGCCCCGAGGTCTCCAGAACGTCGCCGAAACGGTGACCGAGTTCCTTATGGAACTGGTGGAATCCACCGTTGGCCGGCGCTACGCGGGCCGGGTCTTTGCCTTCGGCGCCACGTTCTTCGTATTCATCACCATTTCGAACTGGAGCAGCTTGCTGCCGGGTATTGGCACGATCTGGAAGCCCTCGGAGATCTATCACGACGGCCACCTGGAGACGATCGCCGCGCCGATTTTTCGTCCGGCCACCGCCGACATCAACATGACCATTGCGCTGGCCCTGACGGCCTTCGTGGTCATCCACGCGTCCGGCATCGCCTCGCACGGTCCGCTGGGCCATCTGAAGGAGATGACGCAGGTGGCGTTCCTGGCGCCGGTGTTCATCATCATTGAGCTCTTCGTCATCATTTCGCTGTCGTTCCGACTCTTTGGCAACCTGTTCGCGGGCGAGGTGCTGCTCAATGGTCCCATCCTGGGCGCCTTCGCTCTCGGGCATCTACCGTTGATCGGGGCGGTGTTCCTGGTTCTGGAGATTCTTTTTGGACTCGTTCAAGCCGTGATCTTCTTCATGCTCAGCATGGTGTTCACGGGCCAGTCGGTTGGGCCGGATACGGCCGAAGCGCACTAGTGCGCGCAGGAGGAGTGTGACCTCGTGGAACAAGCAATGGACCTCACGCCGCTAGGCGCGGGCCTGGCCATCGGTCTCGGCGCCATTGGGCCGGGCCTCGGCATCGGCTTCGGAGTTCAGGCCGCCATGAACGCCATCGGGCGCAACCCCGAAGCCTCGGGCGACATCCGCAACACGATGATCGTCGGCCTGGGCCTCGCTGAGGCCATCGGCATTTACGCGTTCATCATCGGGATCCTGCTGGCATTCGGATAAGCCCGACGCGTATGACGGCTACGGAGATGTGGCTATGAGTGAGCCTGCGCCACTCGGGATCAGTTTCCCGAACATCCTGTTTCAGGTCGGCAACTTCCTGCTGTTCCTGTGGGTGCTACATCGTCTGCTCTTCAAGCCGCTCGTCGCCATGCTGGAGCGTCGGCGACAGCGGATTGCGGAGAGCCTGGACGAGGCGGAGAACCTGCGGAAGCAAGTTGAATCCGAGCGTGCGGAGTTCCAGGCGGAACTTGCCAACGCACGGTCCGAGGCGCAGCGCATCCGAGAGGAGGCCAGCCGCGCCGCGGAGACGCTGCGTGCGCGCGAGCTTGAACAAGCCCGCGCGGAAGCGGAACGCATGCGCACCGAGGCGGCCGCCGAGGTGGACCGCAATCGCGCCCGCGTTGCCGCCGAGCTTCGTTCGCAGACGGCCGACCTTGTCGTCGGCGCTACCGCGCGCGTTCTGGGTCGTTCCATCGACGATCCTGAACACCGTCGGCTGGTCCAGGAGGCGATTACCGAAGTCTCCGGAGGCTCAAGCTAACGATGCGCGGCAGCCGGCGTCGTCGCGCCGCGCGCTACGTTGAGGCCGTGGTCGCCGACGCCCGGGCCGGGCAAGCCTGGGACGTTTGGGAGGCCGACCTGGAAGTCCTCAGCGCAGTCGCTGACGACGATCAGGCGCGGCGCTTTCTCCAAAGCACTTCGATCGAGTTGGACGAGCGACTGCAGGCCGTGCAGCGCGCGGCCGGCGAGGCTTTGTCCGTCCGTGGGCTCGGTCTGCTGCGCCTGCTCGCCGAGCAACGGGAGGTTGACCTTGCGCAGGAGATCGCGCGCCGCTTTCGCGATGCCGCCGACGAGGCGCAGAGCGTCGATCGCGTGCATGTCACCACCGCCTCCGCCCTGGGGGAGGCCGAGTTACGCGACTTGCGCAATAGCCTGACCGCCCCTGGTCGAACCCTTCGCCTTACCACCGATATCGATCCCGCCCTGCTGGGCGGCTTTGTCGTCCGGCGCGGCGACGATGTACTTGACCTGAGCGTCCACGCCAGGCTGCAGGCCTTGGCGTCCACCTTGCGCTAGCGGGAGCCCCGAATGGCTATCAGCCCACAAGAGATCGCAGACGCGCTTCGGCAACAGATCGAAGGCTTTCAGGCCCAGGCCGAGCAGGCCAACATCGGCCACGTCCTCGAAGTCAGCGACGGTGTGGCGCGCCTGTCCGGACTGTCGCAGGCCATGGCCGGCGAACTCCTGGCCTTTCCTCACGACGTCACGGGCATGGCCCTGAACCTCGAAGAGGACACCGTTGGCGCGGTGATCCTGGGTGACTACCTGCGAATCGAGGAAGGGGACGAGGCCCGCACGACCGGCCGCGTGGCCCAGGTACCGGTTGGACCGGAGCTGCTCGGACGCGTCGTCAACGCCATCGGCGAGCCAGTCGACGGCAAGGGACCCATCAACGCCGCCCGGTCTGACGTGATTGAGAAAGTGGCGCCCGGCGTCGCGCAGCGCCAGAACGTCGACACGCCGGTCCAGACCGGCCTGAAGGCCATCGACTCCATGACGCCGATTGGCCGCGGTCAGCGCGAGCTGATCATTGGCGATCGCCAGATCGGCAAGACGGCGATTGCGCTGGACACGATCATCAACCAGCGCGGCGGCGATCTCGTCTGTATCTACTGCGCCATTGGACAGAAGGAAAGCGCGGTTGCGCAGGTGGTGGCCACCTTGCAGGAAGCCGGCGCCATGGAGCACACCATCGTGGTCCTGGCATCCGCCAGCGAGCCCGCCGCGCTGCAGTACATGGCGCCGTTCGCCGCCTGCACCATCGGCGAGTACTTCCGCGACAACGGCCAGCACGCCGTGGTCATCTACGACGACCTCACCAAGCACGCCTGGGCCTACCGCCAGGTCTCGCTGGTCCTGCGACGCCCGCCCGGGCGGGAGGCGTACCCCGGCGACGTGTTCTACCTGCACTCGCGCCTGCTCGAACGCGCGGCTCGCATGTCGGACGACCACGGAGGCGGCAGCCTGACGGCGCTCCCCATCATCGAGACGCAGGAAGGCGACGTCACCACCTATATCCCGACCAACGTCATCTCGATCACCGACGGCCAGATCTACCTGGAGGCCGACCTCTTCAACGCCGGCATCCGTCCCGCCATCAACCCCGGCATTTCGGTCTCGCGGGTTGGTGGAGACGCCCAGATTCGCGCCATGAAGTCGGTGTCCGGCGGTCTGCGGCTGGACCTGTCCCAGTACCGCGACGTGGCCGCCTTCGCCCAGTTCGCCTCAGACCTCGACCAGGCCACGCGCAATCAGCTGGAACGCGGACAGCGCGTGACCGAACTGCTCAAGCAGGGCCAGTACGCCCCAATGGAAGTCACCAATCAGGTCTGCGTGATTTTTGCCGGCACGGTCGGCCTGCTGGACGACATTCCGCTGCCGGACGTCGCCAGGTTCGAACAGGAGATGCTGGATTACTTGCGCGACAGCCACCCGGACCTTGTGGATGGCATTCGCTCCAGCGCTGACCTGGACGATGATGCGGAAGCGGCGCTACGCGCAGCCATTGAGGACTTCAAGACCAACGTGTTCGCTGCCAGCACGGTCGCGGCCAACTAAGGCATGGCCAGCCCGCTCGAGCTTCGACGCCGTATCCGCAGCGTCGACAACACCCGCCAGATCACCCGGGCCATGCAGCTTGTGGCGGCGTCGCGCATGCGTCGCGCCCAGGAAGCTGTGCAGGCGGCGCGGCCCTATGCCACGCACATCTCGGGAATGATCGAGCGGCTGGTACTGGCCACAGGCAACGACCGGCTGCCGCCGATCCTTCAGCCGCGGCCCATCGAGCGCACCGCGTTCCTGGTGCTCACCACCAATCGCGGTCTGGCCGGTCCCCTGAACACCAACATCATCCGGAAGACCGTGAGCGAAATCGACGCGACCAGCGACGAGATTGAAGTCAGCGTCGTCGTCGTGGGGAAAAAAGGCCAGGTGGCGTTGCGCGGCCTCTACACGCTGACGGCTGTGTTCACCGACATCAACGACCAGCCCAGCGTCCTTGACATTGCACCAGTGACCCAGCTGCTCGTCGACGGGTACGAGCGGGGCGACTTTGACGAAGTCCGGATGATCTACCCGGAGTTTGTCAACATCCTCACCCAGCAGCCACAGGTCGTTCGCCTATTCCCGGTCGTGCTGCCGGAGGTGCAGCAGGACGCGCGCGAAGCGGACATCATCTTCGAGCCGGACCCGGCTTCGGTGCTTGAAGCGCTGATCCCGCGCTTCGTTGAAATGACGGTATACCGGGCCATGCTGGAACTTGCGGCCAGCGAGCAGAGTGCCCGCATGGTCGCCATGCGGGCGGCCACCGAAAACGCGACCGAACTGATCGAGGGATTGCGCCTGGCCTACAACAAGCTGCGACAGTCCCGAATCACCAGCGAGATCATCGACATTGCCTCCGGCGCCAATGCGCTGGCGGACGCCTAGGGCGTAGGGGAGTTAACAGATGGCAGAAGGCCGAATCGTCCAAATCGTAGGCGCGGTCGTCGACGTGGAGTTTCCGCCGGACGGCCTGCCCCCCCTGTACAACGCACTGGAACTCAACGCCGACAACGGCGATCTCGTGGTCCTGGAAGTCGAGCAGCACATCGGCGACAGCACCGTGCGCTGCGTGTCCATGCGTCCGACCGAAGGCCTGCGCCGCGGAACCGAAGTCCGTGACACCGGCGGCCCGATCCGCGTGCCCGTTGGCCCGGAAACCCTTGGCCGCGTCTTCGACGTCACCGGCGAGCCGGTGGACGGCGGGGGTGAGGTGGAGGTTAACAACACCTATCCGATCCACCGCCGTCCGCCCGCCTTCACCGACCAGAGCACCACGGCGGAGGTGTTTGCCACCGGGCTCAAGGTCATCGACCTGATTGCGCCCTTCACACGTGGCGGAAAGACCGGCGTCTTCGGCGGAGCGGGCGTGGGCAAGACCGTGATCATCATGGAGATGATCAACAACATCGCCGTGCAGTACGGCGGGTATTCCATCTTCTGCGGCGTCGGCGAGCGCACCCGCGAGGGAACTCAGCTGATCGGCGAAATGACGGAGGCCGGCGTGCTGGGCAACACCACGATGGTGTTTGGCCAGATGAACGAGTCGCCGGGCGCGCGCCTGCGCGTGGCCCTGGCCGGGATGGCGATGGCCGAGTACTTCCGCGACGAGGAAGAGCGCGACCTGCTGCTCTTCATCGACAACATCTTCCGATTCACCCAGGCCGGTTCCGAGGTCTCCGCCCTGCTGGGCCGCATGCCGTCCGCCGTCGGCTACCAGCCTTCGCTGGGCACCGAAATGGGCGAGTTGCAGGAGCGCATCACCTCAACGACCCGCGGGTCGATTACGTCGCTCGAGGCCATTTACGTTCCGGCCGACGACTACACCGACCCCGCGCCGGTGACAACCTTTGCCCACCTGGACGCGACCGTGCGGTTGGAGCGCTCCGTCGCCGACCGCGGCATCTATCCAGCGGTGGACCCGCTGACCAGCACATCCAAGATTCTCGATCCGCGCGTGGTCGGCGAGCGGCACTACAACGTGGCGCGCGGCGTGCAACAGGTGCTGCAGCGCTACAAGGACCTGCAGGACATCATTGCCATCCTGGGTATCGAAGAGCTGTCGGAGGAAGACCGGCTCACGGTGTCCAGGGCGCGCAAGATTGAGCGTTTTCTCTCGCAGCCAATGAACGTTGCCGAGGTATTCACCGGTACGCCTGGAGAAATCGTGCCGCTGGAGGAGACGGTGGCAGGGTTCGAGTCGATCCTCAACGGTGATCAGGACGAGTTGCCGGAGCAGGCCTTCCTCATGGTCGGCAACATCGACCAGGCTGCGGCCAAGGCCAAGGCGCTGGAAGTGGCTGCCTAAGCTGGTCGGCAAGGCTTTCAGACACCCTTTGATAGACTCGATTCGGAGGTCGTGATGGCTGGTTTGACCCTCACGGTCGTTTCCCCTGAGCGCGAAGTGCTGCGCGAAGAGGACGTGACGTTGGTGCTGGCGCCGTCGGTGGAAGGGCAGCTGGGAATCCTGCCGCGCCACGCGCCGCTTATTACCCAGTTGGAGCCCGGCACGCTGGAGCTACGTCGCGGCGCTGAGACTCAACACTTCTCAATCACCGGCGGCTTCCTGGAAGTCATGGACAACACGGTCACCGTGCTGGCGGACGCGTCGGAGAACGCCTCGGAGATCAGCCGGGAGCGCGCCGAAGCCGCGCGTGAGGCCGCTGTGCGCGATCTGGAAGAGGCCCGACGGACTCACGACGACATGATGACCACACAGGCCCGGCTGGCGTTGCTGCGGGCGCTGGCACGCCTCCGAACCGTCGAGCGGTCCCGCCGAGGCTGAGTCCCCCGTGGATCCCGACGCCGGACGGGGCGCCCACGACGAGCATCCAATACGCGCGACCATCGTAGGCGGCCATCCGCTGCGCGGCAGCTATCGGACGCCCGGGGCCAAGAACGTCGTGCTGCCAATGATGGCGGCCTGCTTGCTCACCGATGAAACCTGCGTGATCCAGAACGTCCCGATCATTTCCGATGTTCTGGTCATGTCGGATCTGTTGCGACAGCTTGGCGCCGAGGTCGTGCTCAATGCCGAGGAGCACACCGCAACGATCACCGCCGCCGCCGTGCGCTCCAGTTCGCCCAATCCCGACCTGGTGCAGCGCATGCGGGCCTCCTTTCAGGTCACCGGCCCGCTGCTGGCCCGCTTCGGCCGATTCGACTGCGCGGCCCCAGGGGGGTGCCAGTTGGGCGCCCGGCCCGTGAGCGTGGATATCACCGGCTTTCAGGGCATGGGCGCGACGGTAGCGCTGGCCCAGGGCGTGTTCCACGCCGAGGCCGACGCCCTCTACGGCCGGCGTCTCTACCTGGACTACCCCAGCCACACCGGCACACAGAACCTGCTGATGGCCGCGACCCTTGCCAACGGCTATACGACGATCGTGCATGCCTCGCGCGAGCCCGAGGTTGTGGCGCTGGTGCAGTTCCTGCGCAGCATGGGCGCCGAAATCCACGGCGAGGGCACCAGCCTGATCGGCGTGCAAGGGCGCAGTCACCTCTACGGCACGGTGGCGCGGGCCATCCCCGACCGCATGGTGGGGGGAACCATGGCGGTCGCTGCCGCCCTCACCGGCGGCGATGTTGAGCTGCTCAACGTGCGTCCCGACCACCTGGAGCCGGTCACGGTGCAGCTTCGGGAAATGGGCGTTGACGTGATCGAAACCAATCGCTCCGTACGCGTCGTCGCCCCGGACACGCTTGGCGCAACCGACGTGCAGGTGATGCCGTTTCCCGGATTCCCTACCGACGTGCAGGCGCCCATGGGTGTGCTGATGACGCAGGCGTATGGCGTCAGCACGATTGTCGAGCGGGTATTCGACGGCAGCATGGGATACATGGATAGCCTGGCGGCGATGGGCGCCGATGTCAGCGTGCAGGGCACCCGCGCCGTGGTTCGCGGACCTCGCCAGTTGCACGGCCGCCGCATCGATCTGGAACACAGCATCCGCGGCATGACGGCCCTGACGCTGGCCGGTCTGGTAGCCGAAGGCGAAACCGTGCTGGATGGGTTCGAATTCGTGCGGCGCGGCTATGAGGACCTGGCCGGCGACTTGCGCGGGCTCGGCGCCGCGATTACCACCGAGCCACAGGCCGCTCCGGTGCGTCGCGCGGCTGCGGCGGTCTAAGTGCCCTTCGGCTTCAGCGCGCCTCGGTTGGGTATCGACCTCGGCACCGTCAACGTCGTCGTCAACCGAATTGGCCAGGGCATAACTATCAACGAGCCTTCCGTGGTTGCTGTCAGCATGGATCGAAGAATCCAGGCTATCGGTCACGCCGCCCACGCCATGGTTGGCCGCACCCCCGGCAGTCTGCGGATCATTCGCCCGATGCAGGACGGCGTGATCGCCGACTACCTGGTGACCGAGGCGATGCTGCGCTACTTCATCGACCGGTCATGCGGCCGGATTCGCCTGGTCCGTCCTGAAATCATGGTCGCCGTGCCGTCCGGCGTCACCACGGTCGAGCGGCGCGCGGTGCTGGACGCCGGCCTGGCGGCCGGCGCCCGCCGGGTCCATCTCATTCCGGAGTCGCTGGCGGCGGCCATCGGTGCGCAGGTGCCGGTGTCCGAGCCATCCGGGAGCATGATCGTTAACGTGGGCGGCGGGACCACGGAGATATCCGTGATCTCGCTCAATGACGTAGTTGCCGACTGCTCGACATCCTCGCGCGTGGGCGGCAACCGGATCGATGACGCGATTGCCGCCTACATCAGGCGAAAGTACAACCTGATGGTCGGCGACCACACGGCCGAACAGATCAAGGTCGGCATCGGTAGCGCCATCGTGCTGAGCCCGGCCGAGACCATGGAGGTTCGCGGTCGCGACCAGGTGCAGGGCCTGCCGCGCACCGTGACCGTGACCTCGGACGAGGTTACGGAGGCCATCACCGAGCCGCTGAGCCAGATCGTTCGCGGCGTGCGCATGGTGCTGGAGAGCACACCTCCCGAGCTCTCGGCGGATATCATCGACAAGGGCATCGTCATGAGCGGTGGCACGTCGCTCCTGCGTAACCTCGATCAGTTGCTTTCGCAGGAGATCGGCATTGCGGTACACGTGGCCGATCAGCCGCTGATGTGCGTGGCGCTCGGTTGCGGCATCGCCATCGAGCACACCGATGTCCTGCAGAAAGCCCTGACGTCGAGCCCGTAACCGAAGGCCCCTGGTGGTTCCCATGGACAGAGTGCTTCAGACCTTTCCGATTCCCGAGGCCGTGGAGCAGAAGCTCCGCGCGCACTGCGACGTTCGCCAGGCGTTCTTCGTTGAAGGCGACGAGCTTGTCGAGGCGGCGCAAGGCTGTCGCGGCGTTGTGGCGGGGACGGAGCTGTGGCCGCGGGAGGCGCTGGCGGCGGTGCGCGGCGATCTGCAAGCCATTTCGCGGGTCGGAACCGGGGTAGACAGCGTGGATATCGCCGCGGCGACCGAGTTCGGAATAGCCGTGCTCAATGCGCCCGGAGAAAACGCCCAGACAATTGCCGAGTTGAGCGTGGGCCTGATGTGGTCCCTGGCCCGCCGCATGGTCCTGGCCGACCAGGCCGTCCGTACGACCGGCTTCAAGATGCGCACCGAACTCGATGGAATCGAACTGACCGGCAAGACCGTCGGCATCATCGGCTTCGGCGAGATTGGCCGCCGCGTCGCCGCCATCTGCCGGCATGGCTTTCGCATGCGCGTGCTCATCACCACGGCCCATCCCGATCCCGCGCGGCTGACGGCGGCCGGAATTGAGGCGCAGTTCGTCGAGTTGGACGAGTTGCTGGCCAAGTCGGACTTCGTGGCGCTGCACGCGGCGGTTACGCCTGAGACCGAACGCATGATCGGCACCGCGCAACTCCAGACCATGAAGGCCGGCGCCTACGTGGTCAACACCGCGCGCGGGCAGTTGGTGGACGAGGACGCATTGGTCGCCGCGCTCAAGTCGGGGGAAATCGCGGGCTACGGCACGGACGTGTACGAGGTTGAGCCGCCGCCACCCGATCACCCGCTGTTTGCTTTGCCCAACACCGTGCTTGGTCCCCATTTCGGCAGTGGGACCTTTGAGGCGATGACCCGCATGGGAGACCGGGCCGTCGACAACCTCATCGAGTTTTTGGCCGGCGGGCAGCCCGTGCGGACCGTCAACCCCGAAGTCTATTCCAGACCGTGATGTAGCAAGGCCCGCGCCGAATCCGGCGCGGGCCTTACAGCGATTCGATCAAGAGATCGCTCGGCCGTCACGTCTCTGCTACTCAGGCCCAACCGTCTGACGCCTGGCAGCCGTCAGGGTGGCGCAGGGCCAATCAAGAGTGTTGCTAATCCGCGCGGCCTGCTGCCCCGTCGGCCGATTAGGCCGCGGGGCGCGACCTGTCGACTTGCCAGCGCCCAATGAGCACGCGAATGTTCAGTCGGCGCGCTCCACTCTGCCGACGCCGACGGTGAGCACGCGCTACGTCGCGCATCAAACTACCTCCGCCGTCGTACTCCAAGCAACGCTGCCTGAAGCTGGTACATCCTATATGATCCAGCCGCCAGAGTCAATGCCGATCCGACGCTTGGCTTTGTAACGCCAGCGTTGCGCTGCGGGCGATGCCAGCCTGGCGCAAATGCTCGCGGATCAGCGACTCCGCCGACGTTGCGTCGCCGCGTTTGACCGCTTCCACGATCGCTCGATGCTCGCGTTGCGACGCTCGGCCTCTGGCGCGAGCCGGATTGGCTGTGCGCACTCGCTCCTTGGTCGCCCAGAGTTGCTCAACCAACATCAGCAGATGGGCCGAAGGGCAGCGAGCATAGAGTGTGCGGTGCAGTTGCTGGTCCAGGCGAGCCAGCTCTTCGACGTCGCTGGTTGCGACGACGGCATCCAACTCTGTCAACGTCGCATCCAGTTGCCGATGGTCGCTCTTGGACATGTTCGGAATGGCCAGCGCGGCTGCTGCCCCTTCAACGATGGCGCTGGCGAGGTACACGTCCTGCACCTCGAGCGGATCCAGACCGGCCACCGTCGCGCCGACGTGCGGTTCGTTGTCGATCAGCCCCTCGGCCTCAAGTTGGAACAGCGCCTCGCGCACCGGCACATCGCTGACGCCAAGCTCTGAGCCGATGTGGCTGATCACCAGACGGTCGCCGGCCCGCAGGCGACCGGCCTGAATCGCATCGCGCAGCGCGTCGTACACGAGCTCGCGCTTGGTGTGGTAAGCCGCCGAGGGCCGCAGACTTCCGGGGGCCGGTCGCGTCCGCCTGGATCGTGATCTGGCGTCCGGGTCCGGGGTCATTTGGTTTGTGCTAGGTGCGCTGAACCGCGTCGAAGAACTCGGCGCGCGTGGCCGGGTTGTCGCGGAACGCGCCGCGTGTAACCGAGGTGACCATTTGGCTGCCGGGCTTCTTGACGCCGCGCATGGTCATGCAGGTGTGTTCTGCCTTGATCGTCACGGCCACGCCCACCGGTTCGAGCACCTGCTCGATCCGGTCGGCGATCTGGCACGACAGGCGCTCCTGGACTTGGGGTCGGCGCGCCAGGTGCTCCACCACGCGCGCCAGTTTACTCAGCCCCACGATCCGCTCATTCGGGATGTAGCCCACCGCCGCATGCCCAAAGAACGGCAGCAGATGGTGTTCGCAGAGCGAGTAGAACGGGATGTCCCGCACCACGATCATCTCGTCGTGCGCGTGCTCGAAGGTTGTTGCCAGGTAGTCGTCCGGCTCGCCCGCCAACCCTGCAAACAGCTCTTCGTACATGCGGGCCACGCGTGCCGGCGTCTTGACCAGCCCGTCGCGGTCGGGGTCTTCACCCACCGCGATCAGGATCTCTCGGACCGCGGCCGCGATCCGCTCGCGATCGGCGCACAGCGCGCCGTTCGGCGAGACGCGCGACGCGTCGGCGGTGTGCGGGATGGACGCGGTCGGCGTACCGTCATGCAGGGGCGTTGAACTCATGCGTGAGACTCGTTTCGTCGGGGGGCGTGGTGGTGTCAGGCGGGCGAGGGTTCGAGCCGGTCCACGCAGGCCTGGTCGTCCGGGTCCTCGCCCAGCGGGGTATCGAACCAGGCCGTCAGAATCTCGTCGGCCAAGGCCGGCGTCGTGAGCCGCAAGCTCAGGGCCAGCACGTTTGCCCGGTTCCAAAGCCGGGCGCCTCGAGCGGTTTCCGCGTCGGCGCAGAGCGCTGCGCGAATTCCGGCAACTTTGTTCGCCGCGATGCTGACGCCGGTACCCGTCCAGCAAAGGACGATGCCTTCGTCCACCGCACCGTTGGCCACGGCTTGACCGACACTGCGTCCGGTTTCCGGCCACTGCTGGTCAAGGCCAGCCAGCGGACCAAACGGCGCCAGCGCATGCCCGCGTTCCTTCAGGTTCGCGATGATGTGGTCGGTCAGCGTCGTTCGTTCGTCGCTTGCGATGGCAATCCGCATGGTTCGAGTGGCTGTGAGCGTTTCAGACGAGTATACGAACGGTGATCTGGACGAAAGAAAGCGGGCCTGCGCGGACGTAGCCATGGCCGAATACTCGGACATCCTTGGGAGCCACCTCGGCGCTACCGGCAAACGGCTCACCATCGTCGGCCATCTGGTCGGGTACGCTGTTGACCGTTGCCAACGACTTCGAGCGACAGCTTGTCCCGGTCGCCGGCCGGCTCGCGCGTATCGTCGCTAACGGTTCCGAGGTGCGCCGGTGCTCCTCCTTGGACTGGTTCGAGTCGCTGCCGGTGATTGGTGACAGGAAGTAGGCATGGGCAAAGCCGACGGATCAACCGCTCCGCAAGACCTGCCCGGACGTCTCTTCATCGTCGAGGGAATCGACGGGTCGGGGAAGAGCACGCAACTCGACTTGCTCCATAAGTGGCTGGTGAGCCAGGGGTACCTGGTGATCTTCACCGAGTGGAACTCGTCGCGAATCGTGCGTCGCACCACGCGGCGCGGAAAGCGCCGCCGCATCCTGACGCCTCTCACCTTCAGCCTCATCCATGCGGCCGACTTCTCCAGCCGCGTGCATGAGCAGATCATTCCGGCGTTGCAAGCCGGCGCCATTGTTCTGGCCGATCGTTACGTCTATACGGCCTATGCCCGCGACGCGGCTCGCGGCGTCAGCGCCCGCTGGTTACGACGGCTCTACTCGTTTGCCCCCGACCCAACGCTGGCCTTCTATTTCGATGTTCCACTTGACGAAGCCATCCGTCGGATTGAGCTCGGCCGCGACGAACTCAGTCACTACGAAGCCGGCTTGGACTTGGGTCTGAGTGGGGATCCCGCCGAATCGTTCCGACTATTCCAGGGGATCATTCGCGACCAATACGGGCGGCTCGTTGACGAGTTCGGCCTGGAGCGCATCGACGCCACGGCCACGCTGGTGAATCAGCAGGAAAAGATGCGCGCGCTGGTGCAGCCGCATCTGGCTGGCGCAATGCAAGCCGAAGACTCAGGACTGCAGGAAGCTCTGGCGGCCACCGGCCTCAGCGGTCGGTATCTGGCTGACATGTGGCGGGCGCTGTGAGCGCTCCGGTCAACCGACCGTTGCGTTTCTACGGCGAGCCGCCGCCGGGGATCGACTTGAGCCCGTTGCCCGGCCGCCTGATCGTGGTTGAAGGCCAGGACGGTTCGGGGCGCTCCACGCAGGTCCGGCTGATGAAAGAGTGGCTGGAAGATCATGGATTCGGGGTCGTCGATACCGGCCTGACGCGGTCCGAACTGGCTGGCCCCGGGATTCGGCGCGCGAAGTCGGGCCATGATCTGGACCCAATCACCCTGAACCTGTTCTACGCCACCGATTTCTATGACCGCGTGGAACGGCTGATCATTCCGTCCCTCCGGGCCGGCATGGTGGTCCTGGCCGATCGCTACATCTTTTCCATGATCGCTCGTGCCGCCACGCGCGGGATCGATCCCGCCTGGACCGCCGACATCTACGACTTTGCGCCGGTTCCCGATGCTGTCGTTTACCTGGATGTAGACATTGAGCACCTGCTACCCAGGATACTGATCAACGGTGGATTCGATTTCTGGGAATCGGGGCTGGACGTTATGCGGGGACAGGACGTCTTCGAGAGTTTCCTGAGCTACCAGGCACGCATCAGCGCGCACTTTCATGAACTTGCGATACAGCACAACTTTGCGGTTATTGATGCACGCGGACCAATCAAGCAGACCTTTGAAACCATCCTTAAGCAACTTCAGCGCGTAGTGGATGACATGCGCTCAACGTCGTAGCTTCTGCCCTCAATGCGATTCTTAAGTATATGTATGCCCAATTAGTTATCACGGTATCACAGTGTCTGTTGCGCCCGACCTGCCTGGTGGCGCGAGCTGTGGCTACCGCAGCAAACGGTCGATGAGCTCCTCGTCCAACTCCATTCGCTCGTCGGCGGTCTTGAAGAGCTCAAACGAGTATGTCGGATACCCGTGGTTGCCCTGGGGCGGACCGTGAACGAGCCAGACGATGATTCCCTCGTTCTTTAGCACCCGAACCGCAGGAACAAAGTCGCCGTCGCCGGCAACCAGCGCGATGTGTTGAACCTGGTTCTTGCCCGCCAGCAGCGCCATATCCAGACCCAGCAGCAGATCCACCTGCTTCTGCTCGAAAATCGGGACGCCCGATTCATCCACGCCGGACATCCGAAGGTGTCCCAGGCGCACCTCGAAGCGTGGCAAGTAGCGCAGTGCGTCCTCAAAGCGACGTGAGTTTGAGTACCGATCCATCTCTTCAGGCGTTGGCGGATCGCTGCGATATGGCCGACAGTGGTAATAGTACGCTCGTAGCAGTTCGACCTTGTCCGCGCTAGACTCCTCGACGTGATCCTGGATCTCGTCAACGAGTTTCTTGACGTCGAGCCGAACGTCGAATTCGTGCTTCTGTAAAGCTTCGAGATAGCCACCGTCGATAAAGACCGCCAGGTTTCCCATATCACTACCTTTCGAAGAGGAGAAGAGGAAACAAACTTGGCGCGACCTTGCCGCTCGTTAAACAGAGACTCTGCTGTGCGCCGATGGCACGGACGCGCTATTGGAGACTTGCTAAACCGCCCGTAGTGGCCATATTGAGACTCTTCCTAGTCTCCGTCAAGCAGGAATCGTAAGATTCCTTACGAAACTGACGCGGCGGCCTTTCGACCGCCGCTAGCCGTGCTTGTCGGTGCGCTCCCGGTCGATCGTCACTGCCGCTTCCCGGAGTATCGATCCGGAGATTGCGACGCCGGGCTTGGCGATTCGGACCCGGCTTCGCTGGACCAGCGAAAATCGTTCGAACATCGCCCTGGCGATTCGCTCCGCCAGAGTTTCAAGCAGGTTGACCGGCTCGCCCTCGATGATCTCGGCGACGAGCTCGTACGCCTCGCTGTAATTCACCGTGGCGTCGAGGGTGTCAGTCTCGCCTGCCCGGCGCAGGTCGGACTCAAGCTCCAGGTCCACAACAAACCGCTGTCCCAGCGCGCGCTCTTCCGGCCGCACGCCGTGATAGCCGTACAAGGTGATTCCAACCAGGCTGATCGTGTCAGGTGGCATTGGGATCGGCCTCCTGCCGCGAGCGCACCGCGTGGTACAGCACCAGTGCGCCGGCGACGGACACGTTCAACGAACCCACGCCACCGTACATCGGGATTCGCAAGGCCGCGTCACAGGCCTTGCGCACCCCAGGACGGACCCCGCGCGATTCGCCGCCCACGACCACGCAGGTCGGGCGGCTGAAGTCCGCGTCGGTGAAGTCCGTATCGCCGTCCTGGTCCAGCGCGTAAACCCAGGCCCCCGCCTCCCGCAACTGGTCAAGCGCTCGCGAGACGTTGGCAACCTGGACCAGCGGTGTGCGCAGGCTGGCCCCGGCTGATGCCCGGGCCAGCCCGCCGGTAAGGGCGGCCGAGCGTCGGCCCGGCACGATGGCTCCGGCGCCATCCACCGCCTCCAGCGTCCGCAGCAACGCACCCAGGTTGCCCACGTCTTGCACCTGGTCCGCCGCCAGGATCAACGGCGGCCCGCCGGCGCTCTCGCCCTCAAGCAAGTCCTCTATCGTCGCTGGCGGCGGGGGACGCACGGCCGCGACAACTCCCTGGTGTTGCCCGCCGTGACTGAGTTTATCGAGCTCCGATACGTCGGTGAAGGTGACCGCAACGGCTGCGGTCGCGGCCAGGGAACGAATGTCGGCCATCGCTTCGGCCTGTGGTCGGGCGATAAAGACCCGCTCGACGGAAGCGCCGCGGCGCAATGCCTCCGTGACGGCGTGACGTCCCCAGACGCTGGCTGCGGCCGGAAGTTGCGGTCGGCCTACCCGCGACGCCAGACCGTGCCGTCGGGCGTGTCCTCGAGTACCACGTCGAGGGCGCCCAGATCGTCGCGGATTTCGTCGGCGAGCTCCCATTGCCTGGCCTCTCGCAGTTGCTGGCGCAAGTGCACCAGCAGATCGATAAATGGCGTCGCATCGTCGGACGCCGCGTCCGGTTCATGCAGTTCGATACCCAGCACGCCCAGCAGGCTGGTAAGCACACCCTGCGCTCGTTCCACGTCGTCCGCTCTGGACGTCGGCGCCAGGCGGTTGATGGCGCGTCCGAACTCGAACAGGGACCCTATCGCCCGCGGCGCGTTGAAGTCGTCGTCCATGGCGGCTTCGAACGCCTGCCGAGCAATGGCGGTTTCCGAGTCCAAATCCGCGCCGGATGTCTCGCGTGAGACATCGGCGCCGCCCTGGGCTCGGGAGACAGCCAGCAGCCGCTGGTATCCCGTACGCGTCTGCTCGGTCGCCGCCAGCGAGAACTGCAACGGCGAGCGATAGTGCACGCCCAGCAGGTAGAGCCGCAGCACGTCCGGCGGCACATCGGCCAGCACGTCCGCGGTGGTGGTGAAGTTCCCAACCGAATGCGCCATCTTCTCGCCGTCGGTCAGCACCAGGCCCGTGTGCGTCCAGTAGGACACGAACGGCGGACACCCGGTAGCAGCCTCGGACTGGGCCAGTTCGTTTTCGTGGTGAGGAAAAATCAGGTCGGCGCCGCCGCCGTGGATGTCGATCCGCTCGCCCAGCGTGTGCCGGATCATCGTCGAGCACTCGATATGCCAACCGGGCCGACCGCGCCCCCAGGGGCTCTCCCAGGTCACCGAGCTCTCGTCGTCACGCTTCCATAATGCCCAGTCGCGCGGGTCACGCTTCTCTTCGTCAACCGCAATTCGGGCGCCAGCCGCGCCGTCTTCCTCGGTTCGGCCGCTGAGTGCGCCGTAGTCCTCGAAGGTGCCCGCGTCGAAATAGACGCCGGTCGAAGTCGGATAGGCGTGTCCACCGTCGATGAGCTCCTGCACGTGGTCGATGATCCCGGGAATGCTATCGGTCACGCGCGGATACTCGTCGGCGCGCCGGATCCGTAGCCGGTCCATCACCTCGAAGTACGCGTTGGTGTACTCACGCGCCCAGTCCAGCGGGTCGCGGCCGGCCACTCGCGCCCGGTCGATGATCTTGTCGTCAATGTCCGTGAAGTTCTGGACGTACCGAACGGCGTAGCCGCGGTACTCCAGATAGCGCCGGATTACGTCCATATGCACAAACATGAACGCGTGTCCCACGTGCGGCCGGTCCTTGGGCGTCATGCCGCAGACGTACATCGTGACCGGATCGCCCAGCGGCTTGAACGGCTCTTTTTTCCCGGTGAGGGTGTTGGTGATCGCGAGCGTCAAACGACGAAGCCCAGGCTGGTGTGCGTTGCGGGCATTTTACGCAGGGGCCTAAGCGACGCCGCGCGCTACAAGCACGACCGCGTGACAGGCCACCGCCTCTCCGGCGCCCACCGCGTCGACGCCTTCGTTGGTCTTGGCCTTGAGGCTGATGCGCTCGGCGTCGGTTCCCAGCGCCGCCGCCAAGCGCTCGCGCATTATGTCCGCGAACGGCGACACTTTCGGCCGTTCAAGCACGATGGTGAGGTCGGCATTCACCAACTCCCACCCCTGGTCACGTAGGTCCGAGATGGTCTCGGCCACGAATCGCGAACTGTCGGCGTCGCGGTTGGCCGGGTCGGTGTTGGGGTAGCGGCGGCCGATGTCGCCGCCGCCTGTTGCCCCCAGCAATGCGTCCACCAGCGCGTGCATTGCCACGTCGGCGTCGGAATGTCCAATCGCGCCGCCTTTCGGCGCGATGTCGACCCCGGCGATTCGCACCGGCCGTTCGGCTCCCAGCCGGTGGAGGTCATAGCCGGTACCGACCCGGTACTCCGGGACCGTCGGCTCGGCCGGACCGGGCCCCGGCGAATCCCGGTCGTCTACCAGTAGTCCTCGGTGATGACCTGGGATTCGCGGCCTTCGGTTTCGAATCCCTGCTCGGCCAGCACGGGTTTGGCGTCCGCAATCATCTCCGGATTTCCGCACAGATACAGCGCCGCGCCCTCCGGCGTCAGGCGCTCCTGCAGAGCTGCCAGCGGCTCGTCGGGCAACCAGGGTTCCACTCGTCCGCTCATTTCCTTGCCGCAGATCAGGCGCACGGTGTCGTTGGCGCGTCCACGGCCCATGCCCTCGCCAAAGTTGGGGTCGCTGTCCGGCCGGCTGATCGTGGGGATATAGACCAGTCCGAATCCCGGGTCGGCCGCCATCCGTTCCAGTTCGTCCTTGTAGCCCAGCTGATCGGCGTAGGAAACGCCATGCACGATAGTCAGCCGCCGCTCCACCTGGCCGGTTTCCTGGTATTCGTGCCAGGCCGTGCGCGCCATGGAAACGAACGGCGCCAGGCCGGTTCCGGTGGCCACGCACACCGCATCGGGCTGGCTGGTGCGGGAGAGCGTGAACCGCCCGGCCGGCCGCGGCATGTAGAGAATCTCGTCGCCCGGCTTGTGCCGCCAGAGCGTGCCCGTAAACACGCCGGGAACGTTGGACCCGTCCTCCCGCGAGTCGCGCACCAGGATTACGTAGAACTCCAGGTGGTCCAGGTCCAGCGGGGTCGAGCCGATGGAAAGCTGCCGCGGCCGCGGGTCGTCGGCGGGCTGATCCCAGAACGCCAGCATGGTGTACTGGCCGGCCTCGAACGTTGCAAAGTCGCTGCCGTCCGGCCGCCGGATGGTGAAGATCGCGATGTCCTCGTCGTCCAGCAACTCCCAGTGATCCAGCACGGCCCGTTCCATCCGCTCGCGAATGTCGCGGCGCCGGCGCGTGGTACGGCGGGGCGTGGTTGCGGCGGATCGAGCTTCGGACACGCGGAACTCCAGTTTTGGCAGGTCGGGTAGATGCCGCCGCAGCCAACGCCGCGCGGCGAGGACGGCTTCATGATACGTGGCGCGGACCCCTTGCATCGTCCGAAGCCCTTGGACTGATCAAGATCGGCGCTAAAGAGCCGTGGCTGCCCTGTCACTCCCGGGACTTCCGAGACCGTGGGTGAAATGGGTCGTCCCGGCACCGGCGCTGCAGCCCGATGCCCACCTGCGGGCGCGCGACGTCGGGGTCCAAAACATCGCAGGCACCGGCCTGGTCTTAGTCGTTACCTTGCTGGCCGAGTTGCTCAAAGTCGATGCCCGCTCTCGTCAGCAGGTTGCCGCACTGTTTTGGGCGGCCCCTGTCACCCACGAGTGCGGCGCCGGGGTCTGGGCGGTGTCGTACATGTCGACAGTCGCCGCGATCCTGGGCATCCCCGCCTCTGCCCATATGACCAGCGCCTGGTCGGCGCCGGTGCCCAGGTCTTTTGCGGAAACGTCCGGCTACCGCCAGACGCGGTCGGACTCGTCCAGCTTCAGGTGCGGGGTGGAGGAGATGTGGCCGCCGAGTTGGATGGGCATGGCTGGCTTCGGGGAAGCGCCCCTCCGACTCTCCCCCACGCCGCGGATCGCCGTCCTTGCGTGCTGGACCTCGACGTTTCTTCTGGTGAGGAACTTGCCCGGAAACTCGCATTGAAACCGCTGCACCCAAAGTTCAAATTGAATGCCTGGCCTGCACAGCGCGCGTCGCGCCCGGTTCGCCGGTCTGGGTGAGGCGTCAATTCTGCGGAGGAGATCCCAACTCGCGCTCGAGTTGCTCGAGCCAGGCGAGGACGGTGGGCTCGTCCACCCAGCGCACGGAGCGGGAGCGGCTTTCGGCCAGGGCCAAAGCCGCCTGCTCGCGGTTGCCCAGGGCGAGCTCGGCGGCCGCGAGTCCTACCCAGGGGTCTGCACTGCTGGCCACGTAGGAGGTGGCCTGATACCTGAGGGTCTGCCGGAAGTCCTTGCGCGCGAGCTCGGCCATTCCCAGGTCCAGGAGCACCTGGCCGCGCCAGAAGTAGGCCTGCGGTTTGGGACCGTCCAGCCGCACCGCCTCGGCGAACGACTCCAGGCCCTCACCGAGCCGCCCTTCTTCCACCAGCATGATTCCCTTTGCCGCGTGAGGGGCCGCCCAGGTTGGGCGACGTTTGATGGCGTGTTCGATGTCGGCCCACGCGGACGGTCGGTCGCCCAACCGGCGGTGGACCAGTGCCCGGAAGAACGAGGCTTCCTCGTTTATGAAGAAGCGTTCAAAGCTTGCCGTCAGAGGATCCAGCGCCTCCTTCAGACGACCGAGCTGCGCGAGTGCCATGCCCTGGGTCACCTCGGGCTCATGCGGGGACGCCGGGGCCCACTCCGCGGCACGGCGGGCTACGACCAGCGCCGCCTCGGCATAACCAAACTGCAGGAGCAGCCGGGCGGCCCGGCGGAGGGCCACGCCGTCCTCCGACGACATGTAGAGGCGCTGGATGGAAGCAATCTGGTCGTGTACGTACTGTGGGCAGCCGGCGACTCGGAAGAGGTTTGCGCGCTGAATCGGAGCCCAGAGCGTATTCGGATCAAGTTCGCTTGCCCGCCGATAGTCGGCAAGTGCCTGCTCCGGCTCTCCAAGCACCACGCGCTGCCAGCCTCGAGATACGTGCCATTCGGCTCGCTCCTCGCGGCCCAGTAGGAATCCCGGACGGCGGAGGTGGCCCGTGATCCCCGCCACGCTGGCAGCCCGGCGCTCAATCTCCGGCGCCGTGTACCACTCGGCGACGTAGGCATCGACCTGCTCGGTTGAGCAGCCATTCGGCAGCGCGATCGGCGACAGTTCGCCGACGCGCCCAATGCCTGTGATTCCCACGAAGAACGTCAGACCGGCCACGGCTCCAGCGCGGGTGAAACGGGCCGGGAACGAGCCGTGCCAGCGACGGTAGTCCAGCACGAGCACGGCAACGAGCACCGTGGCAAACGACGCTCCAATGATGACGAGCAGGGGGCCGTCGCCCAGACGGGTCAGCCCGCCGATGATCACGGCCGCCGCGATGAACCCCGCGGTGACCAGGTGGTCCACGCGCGGGTCGCGGTCCGGCAGCCGCGCCCGGGGCTTGAGGACTCCCCGCAGTGGGCCAATACGGGTTCGGTTCCGTAGCGGCGTCCGGTAGGGACGCTCACGAGCACGAAGCTCGGCATCGCGCCGCGTCTGCTCACGGACGAGGGCCGCCTGGGCTTTCTGAGCTTCCCTGGAGAGGCGCGATTCGGTCGGATTGGCAGATTCGGCAGCCTCGGCTTCTTTAGCTCGACGTCGCTGGCGCGACCGACGGACTCTGCGCTCGTCCCTGCGCCGAGCCTGGTCTTCATTGAGCTCGGGCTGCGCGCGATCTGGCCGGATCCGCGATCCCGCCGCGGCTGGTCTCCGTTTACGCGACCTGCCACCGGGAGATTGGTTCCCGCGGTAACTTCCGAGCAGACCGGTGACCCGGAGAGGCGGTGGACGCGAGGTCGACTGGCCACGCAGGGCATCACCACGCAAATGCGGAGCGCCGGACTCAGCCTGATCGCTGGCCGCACGGCCAGTGACAAAGGCGATGAGCGCGCCGAAGACACGACGGGCCAGCAGATTCACCGGACGACGCCCCCACCAGTACCGGATGCGCTCAATGTAGCCGCGCAGGCCGACGAGTGACGCAGACCCGGGCGAGGCTGATCAGCTGGATGATGGCTTCCCGACCTCTCGCTCGAGGTCCGTGAGCCACCGGCTGATGGTTGGCTCGTCCGCCCAGTTCACTGGCCGAGATCGAATGGTCTCCAGCGCCTGCAGGGCCTGTTCGCGGTTACCCAGGGTTAGATCCGCGACGGCCCGACCCACGTAGGCGTCGGCAGCGTCGAAGCCGTCCTGAATCGCTCGCTGAAAATCTGCGCGCGCTGCTTCGGGCTGTCCGTTCTGCAGGAGCGCCAGGCCGCGCCACTGGTAGGCGTAGCTTTCGCCTTCGTCCAGCAGTACGGCCTCGTTGAGGGCCTCGAGGCCCTCTTCGACTTGACCGCTGCCGAATAGCGTGATGCCGAGTGCCGCGCGAGCGTCCGCCGACTTCGGTCGTCGCCGAATGGCGAGTTCAAAGTCGTCCAGCGCCGCTTGAGTGTTTCCCAACCGCCGATACACCAGTCCGCGAAACAAGAGAGCTTCGTAGTTGAGCCGATACCCCTCGACACCTTGCGTGAGAACGTCGAGCGCTTCATCGAACCGGTCAGCGCTGGCCAGGATCTTCCCTTGCAAGACCTGCGCCTCATAAGGGGAGGGCATCAGCGAGGCCGCACGCCCCGCCACATCGACGGCGGATTGCGCATAGCCAAGCTCGTCGAACGCCAACGCGAATTCCCTCAGTAGTTCGGCGGCATCGATAAGCGTTTGACCGTCGTCGCTGGCCGCGTAGTGGCGAACGACGGCCGCCAAGTCGTCTCGTCCAGCCTCCAGGCAACCGGCGGCCTGGAATAGGCGCGCACGCACGATGTAGCCATAAAGCTGCGTTGAATCGAGCTCAATCGAACGTTGAAGGTCTGCCAGCGACCGTTCGGAATCGCCCAGCAAGGCGCGAGCACCGCCGCGCTCACGATAGGCCCAGGCTCGATCGACGTCGCTGGCCAGCCGCCCCGGACGCCGGAGCGCGCCAGTCAGCCGGTCCACGGCGGCTGCGTACGCCACTAGGTCAGCAGGCTCGGCCTGGTCCCTGAACCATGCGCTGGCCTGCTCGGATGAGCAACCATCGGGCAGCGGTACGGGCGCCAGCTCTCCGAGGCGACCAATGGAAGTGACGCCGATGAAGAAGACCAAGCCCGCCGCCATGCCGGTGCGCGTGACGCGCACCCGAGCCGAGCCGGACCAGCGCCGATTGTCGAGAATGAGCAGCGCCACGAGCAACGCGGCCATGCCTGCAGCAAGTAGCCACGGCAGACCGCTGTAGTCGTAGAGATCCAGGCGCGTAAGGCCGCCGATCAGCAGGGCCGCTGCAATGAAGCCGGCCGTCACCAGCATGTCGACGCGCGGGTCACGCGTCGGCAAGTTCGCCCGGGGCTTGAGAAGCCCGCGCAGTGGGCCGATGCGGGTTCGATCTCGCAAGGGCCTGCGATATGGGCGTTCCTGCGCGCGCGCTTCGGCGTCACGCTGCAGTTGCTCACGGACCAGAGATGCCTGCGCCTCAAGCGCGTCCGAGGCCAGGCGGGACTCCGGAGGATCCGCTGTTGACGAAGTCTCCGCTTCCTCGGCCCGGCGAGCCTGGCGAAAGCGCCGGACCTCCTGTTCGTCCCGCCTTCGAGCCTGGTCGCGATTGAGCACCGGCCGAGCCCGGTCTGGACGGGCGCTCGGATCGGGCGTACGCGGGCCCGGGTCGCGCGTCCTGTCTCCAGGTGTTCGCCCCCAGCTATAGCCTTGCCTTGGTCCCACACGCGGCCTTGCCTGCGGTTCGACGAGTCGACGCCTGGGTGGCACCTGGCGAGGATGGGCGCGCTCGGCGGCATCGGCGCGCAATTGCCGGCGCGCAAGTTCGGCCTGAATCTCGGCGGCCCCGGGCGAGAGTCGCGATCCTCGCTGTTGGCTTGCTCGTTCCGCCGGTTCTGGCCCGTCGGCTTCGGTTGACCGACCGGGTTCCGAAGCACCGGCCCTTGAATCGTCGAGCGGCCAACCGGTAATGAAAGAAATCAGCGGGCCCAGAACGCGGCGGGCCAGGGGCTTCATGACTCGTGGGCCTCAGTCACGGCTCTGAACGATTCAAGTAAGCCGAACGACGACCCGGCCACCGGACGACCTCCGCGAGAACGGCCCATCCCTGGATCTTGGAGTTTATCGCTGAGCGAAAGCTGAAGACTTCGCAGCGCTTGGCCGCGCCCTCCTCTGATTCGTCGGGAGCGAGCGATGCGGCTAGCTGGCGAGTTGGGAAGCCAGCCGCGCCAGCGCGGCGCGCCAGAAGGTGCGCCTGGCTTCGACCTCGTTGCGGTCGGCGAGCTTGGAGTGCTGGACCTGCACGGTGCTCTTGGCGGGGCCTTTGTCCCAGAAGCTGACGTCCAGGTTGGTCTGGTCGTCGCTCCAGGTGATACGCATGGACTTGGGGCGGGTGGCGCGGCGGATGGTGATGGGTTCGTCGCCGAGCCAGCGCTGGCGGGACGCCGCGTCCTCCCAGGCCGTAAAAAGCACGTCGACGGATACGGGCAAGGTCTTGCTCACGCCGACCTGATAGCCGCGCGAGGTCTGGTGGACTTCGCGGCGGCCACGGGCTTGCTCGTAGGCCACGGTGACCATCTGGCTCCACCAGCCGGACAGGCCGTGCCGTTTCCGCAGGCGGATAGCAATCTCACGATGTGCCAAGGCGGCGGCCCCCTCCGAGTCCAGGAGGTTGAACCACTCATCCCAGCGTCGGCCTGTCTTGGCGTGGACGGCGGAGTCGCTGATCGTCGGTTTTGTCATGGCCTAGTCCCCGGGGCAATCCACCGGCTGAATCCAATACCCCTCCTGTAAACCGAGATTCACTGGACGCAAGTAGCCACACTCGGTACGGTGCTAGCGAATATGCCGGGAATGAGAGCCTACTTGAGCCGCATGTTCAGCGCTTGGACGGATTCTGGACGTCGGACCTGGGCCGCCGCTGTGCTGATCGGGAGCATCACGACCGTGGCGCTGGCGGCGTGCGGCGAGGCGGAGCCCGAGGCGACGCCGACACCGGCGGCAACGCCCGTGCCGCCGATTACGGCTCCGGCCATGTCGCCAAGTCCCGCGCCCATTCCCACGGCCACGCCCGCGCCGACACCCACGGCGACGCCGGCGCCGACGCCCACGGCTCAGCCCGTGCCGCGACCCGTTACCCCGTCCGCGGCCCCGGCAACGCCTCCGCCCACGCCGACGCCTACAGGGGAGCCGGAGTCCACACCAGAAGCACCAGCGGTCACGCTAGTCGGCGTGGTCTTGCCGGAGGTGGGCCTGAATGTGCGCGACGCGCCGAGTGTTGACGAAGGTGCGATCCAATACGTGGCGTTGCAGGACGAAGAACTGGAGCTAACGGGCGAGACGACCGAGCTCGACGGCATCGTGTGGTACGGGTTGGCGGACGGCAATTGGGTGCAGGGCCAGTACCTGGAGATCAGCGAGCGAGTTTCAGAGGCCGCGCCGGAAGCCACGCCGGAGGCTACGCCAGAGGCGGCAGCCGCAGCCATCGGCGTAGTGCTTCCCGAGATCGGCCTGAACGTGCGTGACGCACCGAGCGTGACCGACGGCGCTGTTCAGTACGTCGCCTTGCAGGGAGAGGAATTGGTGCTGACCGGTCAGACCGTCGAGGCCGAAGGCGCGGTCTGGTACGAGCTCGAGGACGGCAATTGGGTCCAGGGTCAGTACCTGGAGTTCAATCCCTAGACACGAGCATTGAACTCGGCGTCGTCGCCGGTTGCAACCAGCCAGTCGTCGACCGGGCCGTCCCACCTGGTAATCGTCCAGCTGAAGCCGTCCTGATCGAGCGAGGCCAGTGCCGCGGAATCCGGTGCCAGGATCTCGAAGCGGATGGGTCGCGACATCGAGATCTCCAGGGTTTTCGGGGGCGGAAGCCGGAACGCTGAGAGCTGCGTCTCAAGGAGGCAAGCTCCGTACACTGGTTCAGCCGGCTCGGAGGTCACCGCCTGTGATGGTGTTGCTGGGCGAACTGGCGCGGCGCTTGCTGACCAGCGTGATCACGCGCTATGCCTTCCTGTTCATCTCGGCCGTGCTCATTCCGTTCAGCCTGCGTCACCCGATCATGACCGTGGGCGTGGTGCTGATTCTGGCGCTGTTTGGGTACCTCTTGTTCAGCGCCAGCCGCCAGGCGCGCGACCAGGACCACCAGGACTGGTGACCGGGGCCTAGAGCACGCCTTTGGTCAGGATGAGGTTGCCGTACAGGCGCCGTTCGCCCGTGGCCACGATGGCAAAGGCCTGACGGGCTCGCTCGTAGAAGGCGAAGCGCTCCACGCGCTCGAATCCGACCGGCCCGCCGTGGGCAGCCTCGGCAATGCGCCGAAACTCGGCCCAGATCTCCGGCTCGGCGTCGGGATCGCCGACCACGGCCATCACGGCCGCCGGCTCGTCCACATACTCGTCCAGCGGCAGCAGTGACAGGATGGCCTCGGCGGCGCGGGTCGCGCGCACGTCGTCCAGCCGGACCAGGCGCCTGGCGTTGGCCTCCGCCGGGAAGTTGGCATCCACGATGACCAGTTCGTCCCCGTGGCCCATGGCCGCGAGGATTCGGAGCAAATCCGGGCCCAGGAGCGGATCGATTCCCTTCAGCATGGCGTGTCTCTGTGCGTGAGCATCGCGGCATGGTGTCACACCAGCGCCGCGACGGCGTGCGTCCTGTCACCGTTCCAGATTGGCGGCCGCGCTACGCTAAGCCGCTCCTGGAGGATAGGAGGTGACCGTGACGAAGCCAGCCAGCTACGCCGAGATAACGGCGCGTGTCGAAGCCGCAGCCGCCGCAGCGGGTCTTAAGCTCAGGCGCTATCCGATTGACGGACTGAACCTGGACTTGCTCCGGGTTGACATTGCGGCAGCGGAACCCGAGGCGGCGCGGCTGGCAGTGTTTGCCGGGACTCACGGTGATGAGCCGGCGCCGGTGGTCACGGTGCTGGAGTTCCTTGAGCAGCGGCTCTGGACACGGAGCCCGTCGATTGCCTTTAGCGTTTTCCCTTGCCTGAACCCGACCGGCTATGACCTGGGGACGCGCGAAAACAAGGACGGGATTGACCTGAACCGGCAGTTTGCGCGGGACGAGGTGCCCGAGGTGCGCACCTTGCGCGCGGCTGTGGCGAACGACGCGTTTGACACCTTCGTCGACGCGCACGAGGACCCTGAGGAAGTCGGGTTTTACACCTACGCGTTCTTCAGCGACAGCTCCTGGCCACGTCTCATTGTGGAGGCCGTGGCGGAGCAGGGGCCGATCGTTTCCACCCCCGAGGCCGACGAGCATCCCGTGGAGGGTGGCGTGGTGGCGCACGGCGATGAAGAGACCCGGGACGAACGGTTTCGGGAGTACATGGCGGATGGCGAGTGGCCACTGCCGTTCTATTTCTATGATCGCGGGATTCGCGACTTCATGACCACGGAGACGCCAGGAATGATTGATCTGGCAACCCGCGTCGCCATGCAACACGCGGCGCGTGATCGCCTGGTCGACCTGCTGACCGACTCGAGGAGCGCCGACGCATGACGGACAGGGGACTTCCGGTAATCGACGCCCACGCCCACGTTGGGGCGCAGCAACCTCAGGATCATATGCCCGGCTACTGGCCCGAGGGCAAGAATGGCCAGTCCGAGGCCGACATGCTGGCTTGCATGGACGCCACCGGGGTCGACTACGCCGTGCTGCATACCTGCAACATCTGGGGCATGAAGTACGCGGCGCGAATGGTTCGAGAGCACGGTGACCGATTCATAGCGGTGATTAAGGTCGAAGGCGGCCTGGCGCACCTCCCGCCCCAGTTGGCGACCATTCAGCGTCACGTGGAGGACGAAGGGTTCAAAGGGTTGTACTACGACCCCTGGCCGCCGTCGGACGACGCGTTTGCCAACTTTCATGCGCCGAGGTTCTGGCCCGTGTGGGAGCTCGTCGATCAGCTGAAACTGCCGGTGTGCACCGTGTCGTATGGCACCGATTCGCCGGACCACTTTCAGGCCCTGATCAAGCTGCTGGACGCGTGGCCGGACCTGACGATTACCGTCGTGCACGGGCTGTATGTGGGAAGAAAGACGCCGGACGGCCTGATCGACGAGGAAGGCCGAGTGACTTTCGACCAAGGCATCGTTGACCTGGTAAAGAACTACGATGTCAACCTGGAAATCCTGGCGGGGTATCCGGGGGCTTGGTGGGGTCCGGACGATGTCGTGCTTCGTGCTCTGTACGACACATTTGGTCCGCGCAAGCTGATCTGGGGGTCGGAGTTCACGAAGGCCAACGCGCTGACGGACGAGCAGGCGCGCTCACCCGGGCATTACGCCAAGCAAGTCAACTACCTGCGGGACCGCTGCCCGTATATTCCTCCTGAGGATCGGGCCTGGATCATGGGCGGAAACACGGCACGGATCTACGGCGTGTAGCCGCCGACCGGGCGACCACGGGCAATGGGCCGCTTGCTTGGATACGGACTCTGTGTAGGAAGACTTACCGAGGACATCCACCCCGTGCCACATAGAATGCGCGGACAGCGTGGCGCAAAGGTGGGCACATGCAATCGTCAAAGGTCCGACGGCTCATTCGACTACTCGTTGTATGCCTCTGGCTGCCGCTGGCCATCCTGGTGGTTTCAGTGATTCGCTTTGGCAGCTTGCCAACTGACGCCGGCCTGGGTGGACCGTTGGCGGTTGGCGCCATGGTTGGGTCGATGGTGCTCTTCACCTGGATCGCGGCGATTCCGCTGACCGCGGCGCTAACGCTGTTGCATCGGCGCGCGCGCATCCTGGCCTACGTGTGCGGTGCGGTGCTCGGGCCGATCACGGTGTTCGGGGCGTTGATTGGCGGCCTGTTCGGGCCCATCGGCATCGTGGCCTACCCGCTGGTGTTCTCCGCGCCGGCCTGGATCGCCCTGGGCATAACTGCCCTGATTCAGCGGGGCCGTACGAACGCGAGGCCGGCGGAGAGCGCCTAGAGCGACCCGGCGGCATCAGGCAGCCTGATTGCACATGCCCGTGGCTGCTCGCGCTCGGCACCGAGCGGTTACAGCCGAGCGAGACCGCAGCTTGGCTTGGCGTTCACCTGACTTAGCAGCACTAGCCATGTGTAGCGCTTTCGTCTAAGCGACGCCGCAGGCATGCACGAGTGTTCATGAGTCCAATAGGATGTCGTGAAGTGCAGGTGTATTAGACCGTCAACTTGAGCAAGTTAGCCGTGCTACACGCTTTAAAGCTGGCTGCAGCGTCGCTGTGGCTACCGGTTGCGACCGAGGTGGTTTGGGCTCTACGGACTGGAGGTGCGCCAACGCCTGCGGAGCTAGTCGACGCCGGCGACGTCCTGGTGTTTACCTGGCTAGGGGCGCTTCCGCTCACCCTGGCGGTTCGTCAGCTGTGGAAGCGCTCGCACCTAGTGGCGTGCGTCTATGCCGTCGTGCTGGGTCCGCTGACCATTGCCTTGCTGGGTGGCGGTCTGTCCCCGCCCTGGCCCGTGGAAGTTGGGTTTGCCGTAATCACCTTGCGAGTGCTACCCGACCCAAGCATGTTCGGAAGTATCGAGGAAATCGTCTGGAGCCTGCAGAGCAACGTCGTTGCGTCCATAGCCGACGGCCCCCGTATCTGGCTTTATGCGCTCGTGTTTTCCGTGCCTGCCTGGACGGCTCTGGTGATCGTCGAACGCATTCCGTTCAGATGGGACAGCCCAGTCACCTGGACGACCGCTTCTCGGGTTCTCCGACTGGTCGCTGTTCCTTTGTGGCTCCCGCTGGCCCTATTTGCACTGACCTTGACGCACCTCGGCAGTCCCCAGAGTGAGCCCGAGGTATCGAGCGCCGTTCGGCTCTTGGCACCGATCTATGTGTTTGCCTGGCTCGCCGCACACCCGCTGAGCCTCGGGATTCATTTGTTGCACGGTCATTCGCGCGCGCTGGTTTACGTCTTAGGCGTCGCCCTAGGTGCGTTGACCATCGCGTTGGCCCCGGCCTGGAGTCCGGCCGGGGTACTGGGGACCATGCTATTCGCTACGGTCATCGCACTCCCGGCTTGGCTGATGCTAACTGCGCTCGCGTTTCTCAGGCGCCGTCAGACTGCTCGAGGTGCGTCGGCAAGCGCGTGAGCCCAACTATCGCGCGGACAACTAACTATTCTGGAGGCCGCTGCTCTTGGTGGCTCGTGACCTGCTGGAAGGCGTGGCCGATTTGGAGGACGGTGGCGTCGTCGTGCATGCGGCCGACGATCTGGAGGCCGACCGGGAGACCGTCGGCGAAGCCCATGGGGACGACGAGCGCCGGATGGTGGGATGCGTTGAACAGCGAGGCGTGGTAGGTGTCGTTGGCGCGGGCGTCGAAGCGCTTGATGGGTTCGGCCGGGTAGGGATAGGCGGGACTCAGCAGAAAGTCGCGAGACCCCAGGGCGTCTGATACCGCGGCCTCGATGGCCGCCCGTGCCTCGAGTCCTCGCAGGTAGTCGAAGGCCGTGGCGTCGGCGCCGACGTTGAGGCGCTCATGGATGGACGGGTCGATCGAGCTGAAGTCTCCATCGAACATTCCGTGGATGCTGACGTAGCCCTCGGAACGGGAGACGACCTGGGCAGCTCTTGGATCAAGGGCTGCGGGCAGAGTCCAGGAGTCGATCTGGACGTCCAGATCCCGAATTGCTTGAACGGCCTCGGCGAACAACTCGCGGATTCGCGGCAGGGCGTCGTCCGCGAAGTCCTGGATGATGCCGGCGCGGTAGCCGCCGATTGGATCGTTGAGGGCGGCGGCGAAGGATCCGGCGGGTTGCGTGACTGCGTCCAGATCGTTGGGGTCCGGTCCGGCCATGGCTTCCAACATGAAGGCGCAGTCGGCGGCGGAGCGGGTCATGGGGCCGATGTGGTCGAAGTTGCGGACCAGCGGGCGGGCGCCGGTGCGGCCGACCAGGCCATGGGTGGGCTTGAGTCCGGTGATGCCGGTCATGTGCGAGGGGATGCGCACCGAGCCGCCGGTGTCGGTACCGAGCGCACCAAGCGCCATTCCAGTGGCGACTGCGGCAGCCGAGCCGCCGGACGAGCCGCCGGGATGCCGGCTGAGGTCCCACGGGTTGCGGGTGGGTCCGAAGTGCGGGTTGTCGGTGGTAATGCCGCGGGCGAGTTCGTGGGTGTTGGTCTTGCCGAGGATCACCGCTCCGGCGTTCCGCAGCTGCTGAACCACGTGCGCGTCGGCGGCGGGTCGATGGTCGCGGAATCGTCTGATACCGCGGCCTCGATGGCCGCCCGTGCCTCGAGTCCTCGCAGGTAGTCGAAGGCCGTGGCGTCGGCGCCGACGTTGAGGCGCTCATGGATGGACGGGTCGATCGAGCTGAAGTCTCCATCGAACATTCCGTGGATGCTGACGTAGCCCTCGGAACGGGAGACGACCTGGGCAGCTCTTGGATCAAGGGCTGCGGGCAGAGTCCAGGAGTCGATCTGGACGTCCAGATCCCGAATTGCTTGAACGGCCTCGGCGAACAACTCGCGGATTCGCGGCAGGGCGTCGTCCGCGAAGTCCTGGATGATGCCGGCGCGGTAGCCGCCGATTGGATCGTTGAGGGCGGCGGCGAAGGATCCGGCGGGTTGCGTGACTGCGTCCAGATCGTTGGGGTCCGGTCCGGCCATGGCTTCCAACATGAAGGCGCAGTCGGCGGCGGAGCGGGTCATGGGGCCGATGTGGTCGAAGTTGCGGACCAGCGGGCGGGCGCCGGTGCGGCCGACCAGGCCATGGGTGGGCTTGAGTCCGGTGATGCCGGTCATGTGCGAGGGGATGCGCACCGAGCCGCCGGTGTCGGTACCGAGCGCACCAAGCGCCATTCCAGTGGCGACTGCGGCAGCCGAGCCGCCGGACGAGCCGCCGGGATGCCGGCTGAGGTCCCACGGGTTGCGGGTGGGTCCGAAGTGCGGGTTGTCGGTGGTAATGCCGCGGGCGAGTTCGTGGGTGTTGGTCTTGCCGAGGATCACCGCTCCGGCGTTCCGCAGCTGCTGAACCACGTGCGCGTCGGCGGCGGGTCGATGGTCGCGGAATCTGATGGATCCGTAGGTCGTAACCACGCCGGCGGTGTCGATAACGTCCTTGATGGCGATGGGGATGCCGTCCATTGGGCCGCGGCGCTCGCCGGCCTCGGCCCTGGCGTCGGCGGCCCGCGCGTCGTCCCGAGCGGAGTCGGACATGACACAGGTGTACGCGTTGAGCGTGGGATTCAATTGCTCGATGCGAGCCAGAATGGCGTCGGTCAACTCCAACGACGACGGTCCGCCGACGGCGAGCGCCGCGGCGGCCTGACCGATCTCCAGGTAGCCCAACTCGTGCACCTCAGCCATAACGGTCACGCTCTCCGCATCCAGCGAACCGCCGCCTACGGTATCAGCCGGCTGCCGCTGTTTTCCGAGGAGCGGTCGAGTGCCAGAATGAGTCCGCCGAAACCTGCGGATTCGAAGCCCCATGTCTAATCCCCATGCCGACGAACTGATTGAGCGCGGCGTCACGCTGATTGAAGGCGTGATTCCGCCGGACGAGGTGCCTGGAATCCGTGACCGGGTTCGGGACGACATCATGGCCAACAACGACATCGACATCCCGGCGCTGGGCAAGACCTCCAATCTCTTGCGGATCAACCAGGACCTGGCGCCGTACCTTGCCGAGCCCCGACTGACGGCGGTGCTGGACGCCACCCTGGGCCCGGGCTTTCGACTGTCGTTCTTCACGGGATTCGTGACCGGGCCGGGACGCACGCGTGACGTGTGGCATGCCGACTGGCCCTACAACCAGGAGCACAACACGCGAATCCCGGCGCCGTATCCGGATATTCCGCTGCACTTCACGACGTTCTGGATGCTGACGGATTTCAGGGTTGAGAACGGGGCCACGATCATCGTGCCGGGCAGCCACAAGCTGCACGATCACCCGCGTGACGGCGGACCCTACGGCGACGCAATGACACCGCGCGGCGACGAGGAACGGTTGCTCGGTTCGGCCGGGTCGGTGGGCATCGTGGACAGCCGCGTCTGGCACGCGGTGTCGCCGAATCTGACGAACGAGGACCGCGTGGCCGTGGTGATTCGCTACGCCGCCTGGTGGCTCAACCTGAATCCGACGCGTACGAGCTCACAGGAGTACGACCCGGCGTATCACAGGTCGCGGATCGACGACCTTCCCGAGGACGTGTACCTGGACCTGCCGGCCGAGGTGCAGCCACAGGTTCGGCACCTGCTCCCACCTGGAGCGGCGGCCCTGGCGTAGGTCGCGCAGCCTCGCCGCGCCGCCTGGCTAGCCGACCGTGCCGTCGTCGCGTCGGTGCAGCATGACGGGGTTGCCGTCGAGGTCACTGACGACCGCAATCGTGCAGGTGCCGCTCTCGAAGGGCTCCATGGCCACGTTACCGCCCGCCTCCTTGACCCGTTCGGCCATTGCGGCGACGTCCTCACATGCAAATGCCGTGGACGGACGCATTCCGGCATCCGACGCGGCTATCGGGGCGTCGTCCTCCACATGCAGCGCGACGGTCATGTTGCCCGCCTGCAGTTCGCCCCACATGCCGCCCACGCTGAAGGCTGGCGTGAGGCCCAGGACGTCGCGGTAGAAAGCTGTGGCCCTTTCGAGGTCGGAAACCGGGAAGTAGACGTAGTCGACGCCGAGAACCTTCATGTCAGCCCCCCTTGGGGTTCGCTGAAGCCTGCGAGTCCAGACGCGCAGCATATGCCACCGACCAATAGCGAACTCAGGAAGGTTTGCGACGGTGCATCCAATATCTGCGGCGCATCCTTGCTCGACGCGAGCACGACAAGGAGCAGGCAAATGGCGAACCCCGTGGTGCATTGGGAAGTCAACGGCAAGGACGGCCCGGCGCTGCACAAGTTCTTTGGCGACCTCTTTGACTGGGAGGTCCTGACCGACAATCCGATGGGCTACGGCCTGGTGAATGCCGACCCCGAGTGCGACAACAGCATCGGCGGCGGCATCGGGCAGACGTTTGATGGCTCGGCCGGGTTCGTCACGTTCTACGTGGAAGTTGAGGACGTGACGTCCACCCTGGAAAGAGCGGCCAGCCTGGGCGGCAGCATCCTGATGCCCGAGACCAACGTCATGGAAGGCGTGACCATCGGCCACTTTGCCGACCCGGAGGGACACATCATCGGCCTGCTGAAGAAAGTGCCGATGTAGCACGTTATGCCGGCGCACGAGCGCTGGCCTTGAGCGGAATTCGTCACCAGCCGGCTGACGGCTAGACTGACCGTACGGCGGTAACGTCCGGAGGGGACCATGGTTCGCGCAGCGTTTATCGGCGCCGGCCGCAGGGCTACCAGCGCGCACTATCCGGCCATCGATCGAGCCCATAGGCGCGTCGAACTGACGGCCATGTGCGAGCTGGACGAGGATCGGCTCGCAACGACCGCCGACCAGTACGACATCGAGGGCCGCTATAGCGACTTTCGGGAGATGCTGGAGCAAGAGACCCCAGAGGTCGTCTACGCGGTCACGCGACCGCCCGACATCGCGGACATCGCGGTCGAAGTCCTAGCGTCCGGCGCGCACCTCTTCGTCGAAAAGCCGCCGGGCGTGGGTTCGGCGGATGCCGAGAAGATTGCCGCGGCGGCCGAGGCCAACAACCGCATCGTCTGCGTGGGCCTGCAGCGCCGCTGGACGCCGATGATCCGGGCGGCGCGCGCACGGGTCGAAGTCAACGGCCCGGTCATGCTGGCCAGCGCGGGCATGAGCAAGAACTTGATCGAGAACGACCAGGGTGGTCGGGAGCTTAACCGGCTCTACGAGCAAGACATTCACATGGTGGACTGGCTGCGCTGGCTCTGTGGTGGCACGTGGGACCAGGTGCTGACCCGCGGCGACGACACCTACACGGGCTGGATGAACACCTATAACTCCATCATCCACTTCACCAGTGGAGCCGTGGCGGTGCACTCGGTCACCGGCCACGCCGGGGCTCGCCACTACCGCATCGAGATGCACGGCAACGGCGTTAGCGCCTACCTTCTCCCGCCCATCCACGGCCAGGTTTACGCCGACGACCGGCCGGAGCCGGAGATTATCGAGGGCCAGCCGATTCCGGGCCATCCCGCCGGGGCGCTGGATGACGGGGTCGATGCGTTGCACGCGGACTTTCTGAACGCCGTCGCGGAGGGCCGGCAGCCGCTGACCAACATCCACGACGTGATTCACACCGTACGGCTGCTGGAGGAGATCGGACAGCTCGACCCGACCGGCCAGCCGCTGAAGACATAGGTCCTCGGCTTGGCCCTGAAGATCGCGGTAATCGGCGCGGGGAGTGTGGGATTCACCCGTCGCCTGATGCGCGACATCCTGTCGGTGCCCGAGTTGCAGGACACGCATTTCGCGCTTACGGATATCTCGCGTCCCAACCTGGACCTGGTTACGCAGCTTTGCCAGAAGGACATCCGGACCAACAAGCTGCCGGCCCAGGTTTCGGCCACCACCGATCGACGGCGCGCCTTTCGGGATGCCGACTACGTGATCTGCTGTGTGCGCGTGGGCGGGCTTGATGGGTTCAAGCTGGACGTGGAGATTCCGCTGAAGTACGGCGTGGACCAGTGCGTGGGCGACACGATCTGCGCCGGCGGCATCATGTATGCGCAGCGCACGATCCCGCAGCTGCTGGCCTTCGGCGACGACATCCTGGATGTGGCCAAGCCGGGCGCGCTGCTGCTGAACTACGCCAACCCCATGGCCATGAACTGCTGGGCGCTGCTGGACCACGGCGTGAACGTGGTGGGGTTGTGCCACGGGATCGAGCACGGCTGGACTCAAATCGCCGAGGTGCTGGGCGCGGAGCGTCGCGAGGACGTGGACATCGTCTGCGCCGGCATCAACCACCAGACCTGGTACACGCGCATTGAGCACCAGGGCCACGAGGTTGGGTGCGAGGAGTTGCTGGCGGCCTTTGAAGCGCATCCGACCTTTTCGAAAACCGAGAAGGTCCGCATCGACGTGCTGCGGCGGTTTGGCTACTACTCGACCGAGTCGAATGGGCATCTGTCCGAATACCTGCCGTGGTATCGGAAACGGCCGGAGGAGATTGAACGCTGGATCGACCTGGCCAGTTGGGGCAACGGCGAGACGGGCGGGTACCTGCGGGTGAGCACCGAGAAGCGCAACTGGTTCGAGACCGACTTTCCCGAATGGATGGCGGCCGACGATCCGCCGATCAGTACCGAGGACCGGTCCGACGAGCGCGGGAGCCGCATCATCGAGGCGCTGGAGACCGGACGGCCGTATCGCGGCTTCTTCAACGTCCGCAACAACGGCGCAATCAGCAACCTGGCCGACGACGCGATCGTGGAAGTGCCGGGATATGTGGACGCGCTGGGCATTCATATCCCGCGGGTCGGCGACCTGCCGCTGGCCTGTGCGGCCACGTGTACGGCTTCAATCGACGTGCAGCGGATGGGCGCTCGCGCCGCCGCGACGGGCGACGCGACGCTGCTGAAGCAGGCCATGCTGCACGACCCGCTGGTTGGCGCCGTCTGCAACCCGCCCGAAATCTGGCGCATGGCCGACGAGATGTTGGTGGCGCAGGCCGAGTGGCTGCCGCAATACGCGAATGAGATTCCCAAGGCAGTTGAGCGGCTGCAGGCGCCGTCGGACGTGAAGACGCGCGACTGGCAGGGCGCCGCGCGCCGGCGCGTGCGCTCCCTCGAGGAGATCCGCCAAGCCGACGAGCGGCCGCCAATGCCGGTGGGGCCGCGGCGCTGATCAGGACCTCGGCTTGCTGGGGTGATGTAGGCTTTCAGAAGTGATTGGGCGGCACTCTTGGGGAGACTGCTTGCCCATGCTGATAACCCGCTCTCGCACTGCCGATTCCGCAACCGCTGACGCGCCATGAGCGCAGATGTAGCCACGATGCTTGTGGCGACTGTGACGGTTGGCGTGAGTCTGGCCGGACTGACCCTGGCTCTCTGGCGGGGCGTACGCACGGACATCCGAGCCATGGAGGCCGGTCTGCGTGCCGACATCCGCGCCGTTGAGGCCAGCCTTCGCGCTGAAGACGCCGAACTGCGCGCGGACATCCGTGCCGTCCGTGCGGCTGTCGACTCTGAACGTGTGGCACACGAGGAACTGCACGCAGCGGAGCGGCAGGCCAGGGCCGACGAAAAACGCGAATTGCTGGCGGCCATTGCCGCTGATCGCGCGGCGCACGAGGCGTTGCATGCGGCGCACGAGGCGTTGCATGCGGCGGAACGAGAGGCCAGGGCCGAGGAGCGGCGCGAACTGCTGGCGGCCATCGCAGCAATTCGCGAGGACCAGCCGTGAGTGCGGAGCTCGCGGCCATCCTTGCAACCGTGGTGACGGTGGGTGTCGGACTGGCCGGGCTCAACGTCGCACTCTGGCGCGATATGCGGGCCGAGCTTCGCGGCGTGGAAGCGAGCCTTCGTGCCGAGGACGCCGAACTTCGCGCCGACATCCGGGCCGTACGCGCGGCGATCGACGCTGAACGTCTGGCACATGAGGGGCTGCATGCAGCGGAGCGGCAGGCCCGGGCCGAGGAGCGCCGCGCATTGCTGGCGGCCATCGACGCGGATCGCGCGGCGCATGAGGCGTTGCATGCAGCCGAGCGTCAGGCCAGGACCGCGGAGCGGCGCGAAGTGCTGGCGGCAATCGCAGCAATCCGGGAGGACCAGCCGTGAGCGCGGAAGTCGCGGCCATCCTGGCAACCGTGGTGACGGTCGGCGTCGGGCTAGCCGGGCTCACTGTGGCGCTCTGGCGCGATCTGCGCGCGGAGGACGCCGAACTTCGCGCCGACATCCGCGCCGTACGCGCGGCTATCGACGCAGAACGTGTGGCACACGAAGGGCTGCACGCAGCCGAGCGGCAGGCCCGGGCCGAGGAACGGCGTGAACTGCTGGCGGCCATCGACGCTGATCGGGCCGCGCATGAAGCTTTGCATGCGGCGGAGCGAGAGGCCCGGACGGAAGAACGGCGGGAATTGCTGGCGGCGATTGCAGCTATCGGCAAGGACGCCGCATGAGCGCTGATCTCGCTGCGATCCTCGCGGCCGTCGCAACGGTAGGAATCGGACTGGCTGGTCTTACCGCGGCGCTGTGGCGTGATGTTCGCGCGGATATTCGCGAGTTGCGTACGTCATTCGACGCCGACCGGGTCGCACACGAGGCACTTCACGCAGCCGAACGTCAGGCCCGCGCCGAAGAAACGCGTGAGCTACGGGCGGCAATCTCGGCAACTCGCGAGTGATCGCCTTAGGCGACGCACGCGAGCGGCTCCAGGGCCGGGCGACTGACTAAAGGCCCGCCGCGTCCGCCTTTGCGGAGACGATTTCGGCCATTTTGAGGGTGGCGGCGTCGACCATGTCGCCATCGATGGCGATGGCGCCGAGGCCGTCAGCCAGGGCCTGCTTGTACTCGACCATGATGCGGCGAGCCTTGTCGACGTCGGCACTGGAGGGCGAGAAGACGTCGATGGCCACGTCGATCTGGCCTGGGTGGACGGCCCATTTGCCGTCGCAGCCCAGGGCCAGGGCCATTTCGCAGGACTGGCGATAGCCCTCCAGGTTGCGGTAGTCGGCGAAGGGGCCGTCGGTGACTTGCAGGCCGGCGGCGCGGGCGGCGACGACGATGCGGTGGATGGCGTAGTGCCAGACGTGGCCGGGGTAGCGCTCGCTGGCGCCGATTGAGAGGCCGCGCGCCTGGACGCTGGCGGAGTAGTCGCCGGGGCCGAAGATGAGCGACTTGAGCCGCGGGCTGGCGAAGGCGACCTGGTTGACGTTCATCATGCCCTCGGCCATTTCGATCTGGGCCTCGATGCCGATGCGGCCGACTTCCAGGCCCCGGTGCATCTCGATCTGGGTCAGCAGCATGTCCAGCATGTAGACGTCGTCCGGCCGGTTGGCCTTGGGCAGCATGATGGTGTCGAGGTGCTGGCCGGCGCCTTCGACGACTTCGATCACATCGCCGTAGAACCACTCGGTGTCGATGCCGTTGACGCGGACGCAGGCGATCTTGCCGGACCAGTCGAAGTCCTTGAGGGCCTGGACCACGACCTGCCGCGCTTCGACCTTCTGGTTGGGCGCCACGCTGTCCTCAAGGTCGAGGAAGACGTGGTCGGCGTTGCTCTGGCTGCCGCGCTCGAGCATGCGCAGGTTGGATCCGGGACTGGCGAGCTGAACGCGGCGAAGTTCCATCAGGTTTCCCTCCTCAGGGATTGCGGCAAGGTCCCGGCGTCGGGCCGGGCTTAGTTGTCCTCCAGGTTCACGACCAGCAGCTTGGGCTCGGTCATTTCCTCGATGGCGTATTTGAGACCTTCGCGCCCGAAGCCGGATCGCTTGACGCCGCCGTAGGGCATGTGGTCGACCCGCCAGCGGTTGGTGTCGTTGACAATAAGGCCGCCGACCTCGATGTCGCGGTAGGCGCGTTCGATGATGCGGATGTCGTTGGTGAAGATACCGGCCTGCAGGCCGTAATCGGAATCGTTGACGAGATCGATGGCCTCGTCAATCGAGTCGTAGGCGATGACGGCGATGACGGGGCCGAAGACCTCGTCGCGCACAATCTTCATGCCGTTGTTGGCGTTGGCGACGATGGTGGGTTCGATGAAGGGGCCGTCCGCACTGCCGCCGGTGACGATGGTGGCGCCGGCCGCCTGGGCCTCATCGAGCCAGGACATGATGCGGGTGACGGCGTCGGCGTCGATCATGGGGCAGAGGGTGGTCTCGAGGTCGTTGGGGTCGCCGGGCTTGAGGTCGTCGAGCAGGGGCAGGACAGCGTTGACGAAGTCGTCGTGCACGTCTCGGTGGACGTAGACGCGCTGGACGGAGATGCAGTTCTGGCCGCTGTAGAGGAAGCCGCCAAAGGGGATGCGGGCGGCGACGGCGTTGATGTCGGCGTCGTTGTGGACGATGAGGGCGCCGTTGCCGCCGAGCTCGAGGGTGACGCGCTTGAGGCCGGCGTTGGCCTTGATGCCCCAGCCGACCTCGGCGCTGCCGGTGAAGGTGACGACCTTGAAGCGGTCGTCGCGGACCAGCGCCTCGGCCTGGGCGCCGGCCATGGGCAGGACGGAGACGGAGCCGTCGGGGAAACCGGCTTTGCGGGCGAGTTCGGCCAGACTGAGGGTGGTGAGCGGGGTCTTGCTGGCGGGCTTGATGACAATGCTGTTGCCGGCGGCGAAGGCCGGGCCCAGCTTGTGGGCGGCCAGCAGCAGCGGAAAGTTGAACGGGGTGATGCCCAGGATGGGGCCAATCGGAAAGCGCTGCACCCGGCCGGTGCGGTCGACGCCGGTGGGGACGGCATCAAGGGTGAGGATTTCGCCGGGGATGCGCAGGGCCTCCTCGGCGGCGCAGTGCAGGGTGGCCACGGTGCGGTCGACTTCGCCGTGAGCCTCGCTGCGGAGCTTGCCGGTTTCGTCGATGTCCTCGGCAATGAGGCGCTCGCGGTTGGCTTCCACCAGGTCGGCCAGGCGGTGCAATAGCTCGGCGCGGCGATGGGCGGGGATGGCGCGGGTGACGTTGTGGAAGGTGTCGACGGCCAGCTGAACGGCCTGCTCGGCGATCTCGGGGGTGGCGCGGTGGACGACGGCGGCGACGGTGTCGTCGTAGGGGCGTCGGACCTCCAGCAGGTCGCCGGTCTGGACGGGCCGGCCGCCCAGAATCAGCGCGCGCTCAGCCACGGGAGCGGTGGTTGCGACGGCCATCAGCACATCCTTCGCGGGCCTTCGGAGTTCGAGGTGTGAGTGTAACGGTCGGAGCAGGAGAGGTGACTCCCAGGGCTTCCTTCGGGTCCCTGGGTTAAGCCACCCGTTTCCAAACGCAACGTCGAGTTAACGAACGCAGGGCAACTACCTCTTCTCCTGGTAATCCTGGGTGGCTTTGTCGAGGGATTTGGTGCGGAGGGCCATGAGGTTGTGGCGTTCGCGGGCGGCCCATTGCTGGGAGGCGGTGAGGCTGGTGAGGGAGTTCTGGAATTGGGGCATGACGTAGCGGGCGATGAGTTCGTAGCTGTGGCGGACTTGCTCGCGGGTGCCCCACTCGGTGGCCATGACGAGGAGGCCGCCGAAGCCGCCGCTTGATTCGTCGAGCCGATGGATGGCGGCGACGAGATCGTCCGGCGTGCCAACGCACCAGGCGCCGCTGTCGACCATGTGGTCGATGAGTTGCTCGGGGGGCCCATCGAAGGTCTTTTCGAAGCCCATGGTGTCTTCGAAGTAGTCGCGCTGGAAGCGGGCGGCGCCCTGACGGGCCTGTTCGATGGCTTCCTGGCGGGACTCGGCGATGTGAACGGGCATGACAAGGCGCCAGTCGTGGCGGTTCATGGTCTTGCCGTGCTCTTTGGCGACGTCCAGGGCGATCTGCCAGAAGGAGTCGAGCTTGACGGTCTCGGAACTGCCGGGGCGGATGCCGAGCGACAGGACGGCGGCGCCGTGCTTGCCGGCGAGTTGCATGCCGGAGGGCGACTGGGCGGCGGCGACGGCAATAGGGAAGTGGGGATGGGTGTAGGGCCGCAGGTGGGTGGTGGCGCGTTGCAGGGTGAACCACTCGGCCTGGTAGGTGATGGGCTCGGTTTCGGTGAGCAGGCGCATGATGATGCCGAGGGATTCGTCCATGCGGGGGCGCTGGGTGAGGGGCTCGATGCCGAGCATGTAGGCATCGGATACCAGGGCGCCGGGACCGACGCCCAGCATGACGCGGCCGCGGGTGATGTGGTCGAGCTGGATCATGCGGTTGGCGACCATGAGGGGGTGGTGGTAGGGGAGGCTGATGACGCCGGTGCCCAGCTTGATGTGGCGGGTGCGCTCGGCGGCGGTGGCGATGAAGAGTTCGGGCGAGGAGATGGTTTCCCAGCCGGCGCTGTGGTGCTCGCCGATCCAGGCTTCGTCATAGCCAAGGTGGTCGAGCCACTGGACGGTTTCGAGGTCGCGCTCGAGGCCGAGGGTGGGGTTTTCGCCCAGCCAGTGGAAGGGGGCCAAGAAGATTCCGAACTTCATGCGTGGGGGCAGTGGCATCCGGGGGCTCCTGTGGCTGGTTCGAGGCTGAATTGGGTTGGGCGGAATGATACTGCGGGGGCGGGAACGACTGCGGCGCATACGAGGAGTGGGAAATG
>WTFW01000073.1 GCA_011523785.1 Chloroflexota bacterium
GGGCTACGCGGCGTGCCAAGCCGCCGCTGCCGGACCGGTCGAACAGGGCAACGCCGGCGCCGGCATGGGCGCCACGGTCGGCAAGCTGTACGGCATGCCCCAGGCCATGCAGGGCGGCGTGGGAACGACGAGCGCGCAACTGGACAACGACGTATGGGTCGGCGCCCTGGTCGTCTGCAACGCGCTTGGCGACGTCCGCGACCCGGCCACCGGCATGCTGCTGGCGGGGACGCGCGAAGCGCCTGGCAGCATGGCGTTGGCGGATACCGCCGAGCAGTTGCGGCGGGGCGCCACGCCTCGTCTGGACGCCGGCACCAACACGACGCTCGGCATCGTGGCGACCAACGCCAAGTTAAGCAAATCGCAGGCCCGCAAACTGGCCCAGCTTGCGCAGCACGGCCTCGTCAAAGGGCTGTCGCCCGCCCATACGCTGTACGACGGCGACACGGTGTTCGCGGTCTCGACAGGCGCGCGCACCGCCGATCCCATTCAACTGGGCATCGTAGCGGCCGACCTGGTGGCCGAATCCCTCAGCGCCGCAGTGAAGGCGGCGCGCAGCGTCGGTGGCGTGCCGGGGCTGGGCGGCGGCTGACCTTTTGCAGCAGGAAACGGAGAACCATACATGGCAGTTGTGGCGATTGTGGGCGTCCAGTGGGGCGACGAAGGCAAGGGCAAGATCGTCGATTTGTTGACCCCGGAGGTGCAGTGGGTCATCCGCTGCCAGGGCGGCGCCAACGCCGGGCACACCATCGTGGTCGGCGACGAGAAATACGTCTTCCACCAGATCCCTTCCGGGGTGCTGCATCCGGGCGTTCGCTGCATCATCGGCGCCGGGGTGGTCATTGATCCCGAGTCGCTGGTGGAGGAGATGCGGCAACTGGAAGCCCGCGGCGTCGACTTGCGCGGGCGCCTGTTCATCAGCCCCAAGGCGCACGTCACCTTGCCATACCACCGCCTGCTGGACGCCAGCCGCGAGGAGAAGCGCGGCGGCCGCAAGATCGGCACCACCGGCCGGGGCATCGGCCCCACGTACACCGACAAAGCGGCACGCAGCGGCGTGCGGATGCAGGACGTGCTGTCGCCGTCACAGTTCCGCGAACGCCTGGAGGCCAACCTGCCGGAGAGCAATTTCCTGCTGCGGGATTTCTTCAACCAGGAACCCGTCGATCCGGAGACGGTTTGCGAGGCCTATGCCGGCTATGGCGATACGCTTCGGGATTTCGTGCGGGACACCGACGTCATGGTGCGCGAGGCCATCCGCGAAGGCGAACACCTGCTGCTGGAAGGCGCCCAGGGCTCGCTGCTCGACCTCGACCACGGCACCTACCCGTACGTTACCTCGTCGAACACCAACAGCAGCGGCTTGTGCAGCGGCGCCGGCATCGCCCCCACGCGCCTGACGCACGTGGTCGGCGTCGTCAAGGCCTACGCGACACGGGTCGGCATGGGCCCCTTCCCCACCGAGTTGCAAAACAGCGAGGGTAAAATTCTGCAGGAGCGCGGTCAGGAATTCGGTGCCACCACCGGCCGGGTGCGGCGCTGCGGCTGGTTCGACGCGGTGAGCGCCCGGTCCAGCCTGTGGCACAACGGCGTCACCAGCCTGGCGCTCACCAAGCTGGACGTGCTCGACACCCTGCCCTCTCTGTCGCTGTGCACCGCCTACCGCTACCGCGGCGAAATTCTAAGGGATATGCCGAGCGATCTGACCGTCTTGCAGGAAGCCGAGCCGATCTACGAGGAACTGCCCGGCTGGCAGGCACCGACCGCCGGCCTGACGGCCTACAAGGATTTCCCGGACGCCGCCAAGCGCTATATCGACCGGCTGACCGGGGTCATGGAGAGCGAGGTGTCCATCATTTCCACCGGCCACGGCCGGGAACACGCGGTGGTGCACAATCCGGTCTTCTAAAGTCCTCCCGATGCCGTCAGAAGGCGTTCGGCTCAATGATGAACGACAGGCATCGATGACCGCTACGGAGTGAGGCTTCGACCTCCTCCGGCGTATCGCCGCGCGCGAACAGAAACCCCAGATACTGGACGCCCTCGGGTAGCGGCACGACTTCCTGCCCGCGCGCAATGGTGATCGCCAGTCCCACGATTCCCGGAACACACCGCGCTGCTTCTTGCCCGTCGACGGCGCGCAACACGCCGTGCCGCGGGATGGGCAGCATCATCACGCCGGCGGCGGCGCTCTCACGCTCATAAGCCGCCACGTCTGCGCCGACTGCCTGCATCAGTAGCAACTCCTCCAGCGACACACCCGCCCCGAATTGCAGGATGCGGGAGCACAGCCCGCCGACCGGCCGCGCCGCCATGTCGATGAGCCAGGCGCCGTGCTCGTTGACGCGCCACTCGGCATGCACGGGGCCTTCCCGCAGCCCGATGGCCGCCGCCGCCGCGGCCGCCTGCGCGGCAACGTCCGCCAGTGCGCCGTCCGGCAGCCGCGACGGGGTCACGTACAACGTCTCCTCGAAGAACGGGCCGTCCAGCGGGTCGGGCTTGTCGAACACGGCGAGGCCGGTCAACTCGC
>WTFW01000019.1 GCA_011523785.1 Chloroflexota bacterium
CTTTCAACGAGATCGGCGACGAGGACTACCCCGACGTCACCCGCGAGTACGCCCACGTCGATGCCGCCGCCATGTGGTTCGTCAAGAACCCCGAGTGGTTTGACGTGGTGGTGACCGAAAACCTCTTCGGCGACATCATCACCGACATCGGCGCCATCATCTCCGGCGGCCTCGGCATCGCCGCCGGCGGCAACATCAACCCTGAAGGCGTGTCGATGTTCGAGCCCATCGGCGGCTCCGCGCCCAAGTACACGGGCCAGGGCGTCATCAACCCGCTGGCCGCCATCAACGCCATGCACATGTTGCTCGACCACCTGGGCGAGTCCGCCGCGTCCGCACGCGTCGAGGGCGCCCTGGTCAGCGCCCTTCAGAGCGGCAAGATCAAGTCCATGAGCGCCGGCCGCATGGGCATGGGCACCGCCGAGGTCGGCGACCTGGTGGCCTCGCTCGTCTAATCGCCCGCCGCCGCTGGACTAGACGCGGCTGCCTACGGGTTGCCTCGCCGCGTATCGGTGCGCCATCTCGTCCAGCGATACCACCGGCACGCCGCCCGCCTGGCCCACCATCCCGAAGGCTTCCATCCGCGCCGCGCAGACGTCCGCCATCGCCTCGCGCGCCGGCGTCAGGTACTGCCGCGGGTCGAACTCGCCGCGCTGCTCGGTCAGCACCCGCCGAACCGCGCCGGTCATCGCCAGCCGGTTGTCCGTGTCCACGTTGATCTTGCGCACCCCGTGCCGGATCCCTTCCTGGATCTCTTCCACCGGCACGCCCCAGGTCTGCCGCATTTCGCCGCCGAACGCGTTGAAGATGTCCTGCAGTCGTTGCGGAACGGATGAACTTCCGTGCATGACGATGTGCGTGTTCGGCAACCGCCGATGAATCTCCCGGATGCAGTCCATCACCAGCACTCCGGAGTCCGGTTTGTGGCTGAACTTATAGGCGCCGTGGCTCGTACCGATCGCCACCGCCAGTGCATCCACGCCCGTACGAGCCACAAAATCCTCGGCCTGCTCCGGATCGGTAATCAGCTGTTCCCGATCCAGCACGCCTTCCGCGCCGTGTCCGTCCTCCTGATCGCCCATTCCGGTCTCCAGGCTGCCCAGCACGCCCAGCTCGCCCTCCACGCTCACGCCCCGCTCATGGGCTAGTTCAACGACCTCGCGGGTCACGGCCACGTTGTAGTCGTAGTCGGACGGCGTTGAGCCGTCTTCCAGCAGCGACCCGTCCATCATCACGCTGGTGTACCCCTGGTCCATCGCGCTCAGGCAGGTTTCCGGGCTGTTGCCGTGGTCCTGGTGCATGACCACCGGAATCAGCGGGTTGAGCTCCAGCGCTGCCAGGATCAGGTGCCGCAGGTACGCCTCGTTCGCATACGTCCGCGCGCCCCGGCTGGCCTGGATGATCACCGGCGAATCCGTCCGGCTCGCCGCCGCCATCACGGCCTGCACCTGCTCCATGTTGTTCACGTTGAAGGCCGCCACGCCGTAGTCGTTTTCGGCGGCGTGGTCCAGCAACGCGCGCAGGGGAATCAGCGGCACGCCAGTAACGCTCCCGGTCCCAAATGGCCGTTCTGATCGAAAGGGGTAACCCTCAGGATACTCCTATCGAGCCGGATATTGCACTTCCGTGCTTGCGCAAGGACCCCGCGCCGCCCACCATCCCTCGCATGTCCGTGCCCATTCACTTTCGTCAGGTCGATCTGGCCACTGGTGGTCGGATGTTCACCCGCCGCCACGTGCTCGTGGCGAATGGATCGATCACCACGGTAAGCCCGACGCCGATCGAATCGCCGCCTGGCGCGCTCGTCGTCGACGGTCCCGGCATCCTCGCGCAGGGCTTCGTCGACACCCACGTCCACGGCCGTCGCGGCTTCGACGTGATGCGTCCCGGCGATGTCGCCCCGCTCTCGCTGGATCTCCTTGCCCAGGGCGTAACCGGCTTCCTGCCCACCGTCGTGGCCGCGCCCCCAGACAGACTCCTTGCGGCTTTGTCCGCCACCTGCGGTGATCCTCGCGGCGCTCGCGTGCTGGGAATCCATGCCGAAGGCCCTTTCCTATCCCCCGACCAGCCCGGCATGTTCCCGCCGGATGCCTTCCGCGACTACGACCGTGCACTCTGGCACGACATGCTGGCTACTGCCGTCTCCCCCATCCGCCTGATGACGGTCGCCGCCGAACGCCTCACGCCTGCCCAGATCGACGAGCTGAGCGCCGACGGCGTCACCCTCAGCCTCGGCCACACCAACGCCACCTACGCGCAGGCGTCGGCTGCGTTCGATGCCGGCGTCACGCGTGTCACCCACGCGTATAACGCCATGCCCGGTTTCCACCACCGCGCCCCCGGCGCCGTCGGCGCCCTGCTCGACCGTGGTGACATCGACGCCGAACTCATCCTGGACGGCGTCCACGTCGCCCGGGCGCCCGCCCGCATCCTCGCCGCCACCCGCACAGGCGGAAACATCGTGCTCCGCCCCCAACCAGGGTAAGGCGCGGGCGAAGGCGTGAATCGAGCAAGACCAGATC
>WTFW01000003.1 GCA_011523785.1 Chloroflexota bacterium
GGCGGGTGGGTGTAGTTCTCGTTGCCCACGGTCAGGTAAACGAAACTGTCCTCGCCGTCGGCGTACATGCGTCGGATGCCGTCGCGAATCAGCGTGGCTACCTCGTAGGCGAACGCGGGATCGTAGGCTCGGCAGTTGGGCACGGCCGAAAACAGCAGATGACTGTGCCCGTCCTGGTGCTGCAGACCCTCCCCAGCCAACGTGGTTCGTCCGGCCGTGCCGCCGATCATGAAGCCGCGGGTGCGACTGTCGGCGGCCGCCCACACCAGGTCGCCGACACGCTGATAGCCGAACATCGAGTAGTAGATGTAAAAGGGAATCATTGGCAGGCCGTGGGTTGCATACGCCGTTCCCGCCGCGATAAAGGACGAGAGAGAGCCCGCTTCGGTGATCCCTTCTTCAAGAATCTGTCCGTCCGTCGACTCCTTGTAATAGAGCAGGGTGTCGGAGTCGACCGGCTCATAGAGTTGCCCCACGTGTGAGTAAATGCCGACCTGCCGAAATAGCGCCTCCATCCCGAAGGTCCGCGCCTCGTCCGGGACGATCGGCACGATCAGGCGTCCGATCTCCGGATCCCGCAGCAGCTTGGCCAGCAACCGCACGAACACCATGGTCGTTGAGGCCTGCCGCTGTGCCGTACCGGTCGAAAACTCCGCGTACGCCTCGTGGCTCGGTGCCGAAACTGGCTGGTACGACGGGGCTCGCGTGGGCAGGTGCCCGCCCATCGCCCGCACCCGCTCCGCGACGTAGCGACCCTCCACGCTTTCACGGGACGGCCGGTACAGCGGCGCATTGATGACCTCGTCGTCCGAAAGTGGAATGTGGAAGCGGTCTCGGAACGAGAGGAGTTCGTCCAGATTCAGCTTCTTTTGCTGATGCGTGATGTTCCGGCCTTCGCCGGCCTCGCCCAACCCGTAGCCTTTGATGGTGCGGGCCAGGACGACGGTCGGCGCGCCCTTGTGGCGCACCGCCGCGTGGTACGCCGCATAGACCTTTTGGGGGTCGTGGCCGCCCAGCCGCATGCGCCAGAGGTCGTCGTCGCTGCGATCGGCCACCATCGCTAGCAAGCGCGGGTCCATGCCATAGAAGTGCTCGCGAATGTACGCGCCGCCCGCAACAGAGTATTTCTGGTACTCACCGTCCACGACCTCGGTGGCTCGCTTGGCCAGGATTCCCTCGGTGTCATTGGCGAACAGTTCGTCGAAATCGCTGCCCCAGAGCACCTTGATTACGTTCCAGCCGGCGCCGCGGAAGAGGCCTTCCAGTTCCTGGACAACGCTGCCGTTCCCGCGCACCGGTCCGTCCAGGCGCTGCAGGTTGCAGTTCACAACCCAGGTCAGGTTGTCCAGGCACTCGCGGGCCGCTAGCGAGATCGCTCCGCTGGCCTCCGGTGAGTCAAACTCTCCGTCGCCCAGGAAGGCCCACACGCGGCGACCGGTATCCGGGCGCAGGCCGCGGTCGGCCAGGTATTGCATGAATCGGGCCTGGTAAATGGACATAAGCGGCCCAAGGCCCATTGAAACGGTCGGGTACTGCCAGAAGTCGGGCATGAGCCACGGATGGGGATACGACGACAGGCCGCCGCCGTCCGCCATTTCCCGCCGGAAGTTATGAAGCTGCGCGGGAGGCAGCCGCCACTCCACGTAGGCGCGCGAGTACATTCCCGGCGAGGCGTGCCCTTGGAAGTAGACGATGTCGGCGCCGTCGGGATGATTGGGTCCCCTGAAAAAGTGGTTGAAGCCCACCTCGTACAGCGTGGCCGCCGACGCATAGGTGGAGATGTGGCCGCCGATTCCGTCCGACTTGCTGTTGGCCTCCACCACCATGGCCATGGCATTCCAGCGAATGATGCTCTTGATGGTCCGCTCGATGTCCCGATCGCCTGGATAGTCCGGCTGCCGCTCGGGTGGAATGGTGTTGACGTACGGCGTGCGTGACGTGACTGGCAGCGAAACGCCGTCCCGTTGCGCATGGATCTGCAGCTCGCGCAGCAGCCCGGCAACGCGTTCAGGTCCGCGCAGAACGTAGACGTCGTCGAGTGAATCCAGCCAGTCCCGGGTCTCCAGGGACTCGATGGCGGAGTCGTCAGCCTGTCCGTTGACGTCAATGGTTGCGATGTCGCCGCACCTCGCGCAGTCGATAGCCCGACCAATCCGAGCCTAGCGCCCCTGGCTGGATGTGCACGCCGGTTTCTTTACCGTTCGCGCCTCAGCCTGGCTGCTTTGTCTCGGGCCGCGCGGGCCTGTTCGCCCGCATGGTACGAACTTCGCACCAGCGGTCCGGCTTCCACGTGGGCGAATCCGAGGCCACGCGCTTCGTCTGCCAGCTCATCGAACTCGTTGGGACTGTAGTAGCGGACGATCGGCAGGTGCTTGCGCGACGGTCGCAGGTATTGCCCGATGGTTAGCAGGTCGCAGTCGTGGTCGCGCAGATCGGCCAGCGTCTTGGACAGTTCGTCCCGCGACTCCCCGAGACCGACCATGATCCCGGACTTCGTAATCATGGTTGGATCGATGCGCTTGACCCGCTGTAGCAACTCCAACGACTGCGAGTAGATCGCCTTGGGCCGCGCGCGCGGATAGAGCCGCGGCACCGTCTCGATGTTGTGATTCAGGACGACCGGCCTGGCCCGCACAACCGTCGCCAACGCGTCCCAGTTGCCCATGAAGTCGGGGATCAGAACTTCGACCTCCACGTTCGGCGTGCGATGTCGGATGGCCCGAATGCATCCGGCGAATATCGCCGCGCCGCCGTCCGCCTCGTCGTCACGGTTAACGGAAGTAATCACGCAGTAATCCAGATCCATCTGCGCAACCGCCTGGGCCACACGGAAGGGCTCAAGCGGGTCTAGCGCACCGGGACGTCCCGACGTAACGGCGCAAAAGCCGCAAGCGCGTGTGCAGGTATCGCCCAGGATCATGAACGTGGCTTCGCCGGCGTTCCAGCACTCGCCGATATTCGGGCAGCGGGCCTCTTCGCAGACGGTGTGCAAGCGCTCGGAGCGCACAAGGTCTCGCAGGCCTTCGAAGCGCTCGCCCCCTGGAACCCTGGCCCGCAGCCACGACGGTCGCGCGACCCGAACCTCAGTGGCCACCGGCGAGCTCCATCGCAGGTTCAGCCAGAATCACGTCGGTCTGATAGACCTCGGCGAATGCAGTGGCGGCTTCGGCCATCACATCGTCCATCGGCGGAGCATCCCCCAATTCGCGAGTCATCGAGGTGACGCCAAGTCCGTGCAGTCCACAAGGCACGATGGCATTGAACCACGTCAGATCGGTCGTGACATTGATAGCTGCGCCGTGCATGGTCACGCCTCCGCGCACGGATACACCAATGGCCGCGACTTTTCGCGAACCGATCCAGACCCCCGGTCGACCCTTGACCGTCCGCGCAGGCACGCCAAAGGCCGCCAGCGTGTCAAGTACCGTGCGTTCGAGGGAGCGTACGTGGTCGACGGGACGCAAACTCCGACGCCGTAGGTTTAGGACGGCGTATAGCACCAGTTGGCCCGGGCCATGAAAGGTCATGTCGCCACCCCGGTCCGTCATGATCAGGTCGGCACCCTTCGCTTGAAGAGCGTCTCCGCTCAACAGCATGTGGTCGTCCCCGCCGCGGGCGCCCATGGTGTACACGGGCGGGTGCTCAAGTAACGCCAGCGCGTCGGCCGAGATCTCGGCTCGAACTTCGGCAGCCTTCGCCCGCTGCCAGTCCAGCGCGTCGCGGTAGGCCATATTTCCCAGGTCATACAGGTCAACCGGCAGGTTGGTCGTCATATGCGGGTTACGCCGGTATCTCTTCCAGCGGGCTGAACTGCATGTCCGTCGGCTCCGCGCAGCAGAACCAGGGCTCGGTGAGTCGCGGACGGACCGGAAGCGGACTGCCGGCGAGCCTGGGCTGAGATCCCGCTGGCGCGTCCGGCGCTGCGGCGCGGACGGCCATCCAAAGCCGTTCGAACAACACCGCGTCCGAGGATTCCTCGGCGATCCCGCGCTCCACGATTCCAGCCAGCTCTTCCTGCAGGTCATCGGAGCGCGGATCTTCGGCTCGCCACCGATAGGTCAACCGCTCCTCGTCGTAACCGCGGAGATGGGGAACCATCTCTGGCAGGTCCAGCAGCAGCGATCCCTGGGGCACCAGCAGCCGGATCGTGAACTGAACGGGATCCACGTTGGCAATGAGGTCGTGATCTCGCACGAACTCCAAGATCGCCAGCACGTCTGCCGGAGTCGTCCATGGGGTAAACGGCATCCAGGACGGGCGGATCTCGATGCCATGCCGACGAAGCTGCCAAATGGCCTGTGCCGACTCGGCTGCCGTGTGACCCTTGTCCAGCCGGCGCAAGATCTCGTCGTTCACGGACTCGAACGCCGAGACGACGAACAGGCAGCCGGCGGTTCCGAACTCCTCCCAGACGTCCGCGTGTTCCAGGATGTGCTCCACCTTGGTCGTCACGTCGAACGTCAGGTGTGGATGCCGGGCGTGCATGGCCCGAACTACCCGCTGCGAATGCCGAACCCCGTTCAGAAAATCGGGATCGGCAAAGGTGATGTGGCGCGCACCGGCCTCGACCAGTTGGGCAATGTCGGCCAGCACCACGTCCGGCTCAATGATCCGAATCCGTCCGTCGTAGACGATAGGGACGGGGCAGTGCCGGCACGTATGCACACACCCGCGGCTGGCCTCTGTATAGCCCACGGGCGATTCGTCATCTCCCAGCGCCATGTGCGCGTAGCGCGAGATTTCGGGCAGCAGGTGTCTGGCCGGGAGCACGTTGGCACGACGCTCAAGATCTACCTGGGGCTCGACCGTGCCTTCGCGCAAGGCCACACGATCCAGCCATCCGACCAGTCCGTGCTCATATGCCCCGGCGAATTGGGCGTCTGCAGATTCTGAACCGCCACGGTGATGGTCCATTCCCGCGTACAGTCCGTAGAAGGCGACTGGAACACTCGGATGCACTTCTCGAATCCGCTGCGCGGCTCGCTCGGCCAGCCTCGTTGCCGTGTGCATGGGAACCGAGATGGCGATGGCCTCGGCCCAGGCCACGGCGTCGTCGTCCCACATCTCGACCGACAGATCGAGGCAGCGCACCTCGTGACCGGCCTGCAACAACGCGCCGGCTGCCGATGCCGTATGCAGCGGCTGGTGCCCAAGTTCGTAGGTGGAGATCAAGAGCGTTCGCATCGGACAATGCTAGGGGTTTTTCGTCACCTTCGCCCTAGAGTGGCGTGATCTCGAAAGTCAATTCGGCGTGGGCCCCGCGCAGCGTGGCTTCGACGTCGTCAGGATCCTGTCCCCGCGCGAAGATGAAACCGAGGTAGCGGCTGCCCTCGGGCAGAGGCACAAGCTCTTGTCCCGGCGAGATGGTGATCTCCACGCCCGCCACGCCGTCGACCGCACGGGCACGGCCGACGCCACGAACCGCGCGCAAACGGCCGGCTTGGGGGATCGGCAGCATCATCACGCCCGCGGCCGCGTCAGTCAGTCCCAGGTCGCGAATCGGCAGCTTAAGCGCGTGCCGCAGGATGAGCTGCTCCAGGCTTATGCCCAGACCAAACCTGAGCGACCGCGCACACAGTCCGCCGATCGATCGCGCGGCGATTTCGAGCAGCCAGGCGTTCCCGTCTCTTGTTCGTAGTTCGGCGTGGATCGGACCTTCGGACAGCCCGAGTGCCTTCGCCCCGGAGGCCGTGACCGCGCGAATGGACTTCTGCGTGGCTGGCGTCAACCGCGACGGTGTGACGTAGATCGTCTCCTCGAAAAACGGACCGTCAAGTGGGTCGGGTTTGTCAAAGATCGCCAGGACTTCGAGCGAGCCACAACGCATCAGTCCTTCAACGGCAACTTCGGCGCCAGGGATAAAGCGCTCGACAAGGACCGGCTCACGCTGATCCCGTCCTCGGGCCTGCGCGATTGAGCGCGTTCGCTCGATCATTGCCGGTAAGTCGCCGGCTCGATCAACGCGAATCACGCCCTGGCTGGCGGACAGCGACACCGGCTTCACGACCACCGGGAAGCCCACGCGTTCGGCGGCGATTCGCGAATCGCTGTCGGCTGTAACGACTTCGAAGGCGGGCTGACGAACGCCGGCCGACTTAAGGCGCTGCCGCATGTCCGCCTTGTTCCGGGTCGCGCTAATCGCTGACGGCGGGTTGTGCGGCAAGCCAAGCTGCTCGCTGGCCAGCGCGGCTGTGGCCACTCCTTGATCGTCAACGGCCACCACCGCATCGACCGCCGTCTCACCCGCGTACTCGATGATCGCCGATGCCGCGACCTGCGGGTTGGCGAGATGGATTTCCAGCACCCGGTCGTCGTCCGACGCGGCTGGATTACGCCGGTCCGAGGCGACCGTGATGTCAACGCCAAGCTGGCGGGCGGCTTGCAGGAAGTCGGCCGCCCGATAGCTCTCGCTGTGCAGCAATAGGACAACGTGCGCCACGCCCTTATCATAGGGTTGAGGATTGGAATCGCCGCTCACAGGAAACCGGGATGACGTTCGACACCTCGGCATCTGATCAGCCGCTGGTCCAGATCACGGATGCCGCCAGGGAATTGGTATTGACCTATCGCGGCCACTCTGACAAGCCCAACCCGGAGCGGCTGGCCATGTGGGTGGAGATCACGGGAGTCTCCGGGACCGGCTTCAGCTACGACATGTATCTGAAGACCGTTGATGACGCTGCCCCGGGCGATGCCGTCGTGTCGGCGGCCGAAGGCCTGCAGGTCGTGATTCCCTCCGGCAGCGTGGACCAGATGCAAGGTTCAACTATCGACTTGTCCGACGCACCGGGCGGCGGCGGGCTGTTCGTACGCAATCCGCAAAGTCCCAGTCCGGCTGTCGGCGGTGCCACTGCCGGCCAGGCAGCGGCTGCGCCCACGGGGCCAGTGGCCGAGCGTGTGATTCAGGTCCTTGACCACCAGATCAACCCGGCCATAGCCGCTCATGGCGGGCATGCGGAATTGGTCGCTGTCGAGGACGATGTGGCCTACTTGCGGCTTTCCGGTGGATGCCAGGGCTGCGGCATGGCCAGCGTCACCCTGTCGCAGGGCATTGAAGTCGCACTCCGCGACAACGTGCCGGAGATTTCACGCGTGGTCGACGTCACGGACCATGCTGCGGGCGCCAACCCCTACTACGAAGCCGCCAAGAAGTAAGCTGGTCGTCAGCATCGAGCTGCAGCATCTGGCCAGAAGCTGTGCGCCTGACGGGGGGCCGTGCAATGACGTCTGACTATTCCGACCTTGCGTCCAGTCTGCAGTCCGGACTGGGACTGGACTTTCCGCCGGTAGCGCTCACCCGCGTTTCGGAGACCCCGGACGGGATCGCCCAGGCAACGGCGGCTGTCCCATCCGCCTGCACCTTCTGGCGTCGTGCCGAACGCGGCGTGTTTTTTGCCGATGCCGGCGCCCACATGGCCTGTCCCATCGGCGCCATGGTGATGGGGTTCGAGCTGGACGAAGCCAAGAGCGCCGAACTGATGAGCCTGGTTGGCGACATGTGTGCCATCAACTACATCGATGAAGCCGAAGTCGCGAACATCCCGCACTTCGATCCGCCGGCCGGCGGCATCGTCTACGGTCCGCTGGCCGACTTTCCGATGACTCCCAACGCTGTGGTCGTATGGACGACTCCCCGTCAGGCCATGCTGTTGGAGGAAGCGCTGGGCGGTACCCATTGGCACGGCGCTGGCGGCTCGATCCTGGGCCGGCCGGCATGCGCCGCGCTACCGCGAGCCGTCGACGAGGGAACGGCCACGCTGTCAGTCGGCTGCGCGGGCATGCGCACATTCACCGAGATTCCGGACGCGTACACCTTGACGGCAATCCCAGGGGCGCAGCTTGATGGTTTGGGCCAGGCGCTCGAAACTACGCTGGCCGCTAACACGCAGATGCTGGCGGCCTACCGCGAGATGAAGGCGGCCGTCTAGCAGGCCGACGTCAGCCGGGCAGTCCGGCGCGCCGGTTGCGGCCCGCCGTCGGAAGTCGCACGCTGGAGTCGCCTGACGCTCCCTGGAAGCGAACCAGGATGCTGGGGCTGCGGACCGTGGCAAAGGTGCTCAAGCGCGCGTTGGTCGACGTTGGCAAGGTGATTCGTGAGCTTGGTTCGCACGAGGCGTACATGACCGATCTGTATCACCGTGGCGACTCGTCCGTGCGGGGTGGTGATCCCAAGCCGGAGACGCGGCGCCGGGACTTCACGGAATAGTCATGCGAGCCGCGCGGACCCAGTATCGCGATCGATCTTGCCCGCCTCACACAGTCTCGCGATCGGTATCTCGATGACGCCGGAAGCAGCCGACGCACCGCACGCTCTTGAAGTCTTCAAGGAGGCAATGGCCTCGCTGGCCTCCGGTGTGGCTGTGGTCACCGGCGTGGATCCTGAGTCCGGGCCTTGCGGGATGACGGTGACCTCTATTGCTTCCTACTCGGCGAAGCCGCCCTCCGTAATCGTGTGCGTCGACGAGTCGACTCGGAGTTACCGGGGCATGACGGAAGGCGAGTACTTCGCCGTGCATCTACTGAGCGAGGATCAGCCTGACGTGGCGCGCCTGTTCGCTTCCAAGGTCGAAGACAAGTTTGAGCAATGCGAGAGCGTCTCAGGTCCGCATGGGCTGCAACTGATAGTGGGCAGCCTGGCCACGCTCATTTGCCGGCGATCGTTCGTTACGACACACGGCGACCACGCCATCGTGATTGGAACGGTGGTGGACGGAGACGTTGAGGACCTGCAGCCGCTGGTCTATTGGCGCCGGGAGTTCTCCGGGCGCCGATAAACCACGCCAAACGCGGTTCGGCTGTCGCTCAGGCCGCTGGCGTGAGGTCCTTGAGGCGGGGCATCACTTCTTGGGTCAGCAGGTGCAGCGAGCGCTTCCAGCCGTCGGCCGGTTCCCACTCGTGGGCCATGGCGAGCAGCACGCCGAAGCCGCCGACCTCGTCGTAGAGCGCGCGCAGCCGCCGCTCCACCTCGTCGGGACTGCCGACAATCCAGACTTCATCGCACAGGTACTCAAGCGTGACGTCTTCGTCGGGAATCTCTGGGGACGTTTTGAACAGGTCGAACATCCCGGCCAGCGGCAGCAGCCGGAAGAAATAGTCGCGGAAGTCCCGGCCCATGCTGCCTTCGATGGCTTCTTTGCGAGCCTGCTCGGTGGTATCGGCAACGTAGATTGTCCTGGCGATGCGCCAGTCGGTGCGGCTGGGCTGCTTGCCCGTCTTCCGCGCGCCCTCTTCCACGGCGTCCCAGTGCGTCTTCAGCGTTACGGGCGGGATGATGTTGATGGACATTGGGATCCAGCCGCGTTCGCCGGCCAGCCGCAAGGTGCCTGACGACGGCGATACGCCGGCGACACCGATGGGCGGGTGCGGCTGCTGGTACGGGCGCAAGTGCAGGCGCAGGCCAACCGCATCCACGTGCTCCGGAATCGTGTACTTCCAGTATTTCGACTCGTAGGTTCCCGGTTCCTGGCCGTTCCAGATATCCAGAACCGCCTGGATTGTTTGTGCGGTCATCTTGCGGTTTTCACCGGATTTAAGGTCGAATCCAAATGCTTCCAGATCTCCCGGAAACCCCCCGGATCCGACGCCCCAGTAGAATCGTCCCCTCGCCATGTGGTCGAGCTGCGCAATGCGGTGGGCCAAACCGAACGGATGGTGATTGGGAAGGCAGGTAACTCCCGTTCCTAAGATGATGTTCTTCGTTCGGCCGAGCGCCTGGGCTATCAGCAAGTCAGGAGCCGGAATGTTCTCCCACTCGGCCGTGAAGTGCTCGCCAATCCAGTATTCGGAAAAGCCGAGCCGATCAGCCTCGACAATCTGCTCCAGATCGGCGGCGATCGTCTCGGTGAAGTTATGGCCGGGTGGATGCAACGGCATCATGAATCCGCCGAGCTTCATGCGATCGCCTCGCTCATCAAACTAGCGCCAACGCCTCGGCGGAAGCGTACGGCGAGCGCAAATCACCGTCAAAGCCGACGCGAGTCTCGCGTGCGCGCCGGCTGCCAAGGGTTCGCTGGCAGCCGTTAGGGCTCATTGCTCAGCGCGCCGGCGTCGATGCCCAGCTTCTCTGCCGTGTCCAACAGCGTCTGCAGCGTGGCGGGCGCCACCTCGATTCCCGTCCGGCGTTGCTCCATTCGCGCCCGGCGTTCCGGCTCACCCGGAATCAGAACCTCGTCGAATCCCGGCGCAGTCTTTACGCCAGTTACACGGTCGAACAGCCCGTCCACCGCCGCACCGTACTCATCCCTGGGCCGGAAGACGGCAGGGTTGATGCCAATCAGGATGGCGCCGAGCTTGTTATAGCGGTCCGTCAGCTCCGATCCCGTCATCCCGCTCCCGAGGGCGTCAATCAGGATCGATAACGCCGAACCCTTGTGGCCGCCAAAGGGGAGCAGCAAACCGCCGTCGAAGAAGTCGTCTGGATCGGTCGTTGGATTGCCCGCGGAGTCGAGTATCGAATTTTCGGGCAGTTGCATCCCGCGGGCTTGCGCGATGCGGATCTTGCCGACGGCCTGCGCGGAGGTCGCAAAGTCCATGATCATTGGTTCGCGCGATCCCGCCGGCACTCCCGCGGCAATTGGATTGGTGCTGAGCGCCGTCTCGGCGCCGCCGAATGGCGCGGTGACGATGTCGGACGGGCCGCCAATCACCATGATGGCGAGCACGTCGCTCTCGGCCGCCAACTCGACCCACTCGCCCACGCGGCCGAAGTGATTGGAGTTCATCATGCCGGCCATCGCGATGCCGGATGCCTTGGCCAGCTTGACGACTTCCGCCACGGCGTCCGCGGCCGTGATCTGTCCGAATCCCCAGTGGCCATCGACAAATACCGCGTTCGCCGATGCGTGAGTGATCGAAGGTCTGACCGTCGGATCTACCAGACCTTCGTTGATGTAGGTCACGTAGTCGGGAATGCGCATGACCCCGTGAGACGGGTGGCCCGAGAGGTCCGCGAGCACCAGCGAGCAGGCCACGGCGTCGGCAATATCGGGTGGCGAGCCGGTGGCCGTGAACACGTCGCGACCGTACTGCTCCAGAACGCTGCTTGAGAATTGCGGCATAGCTAATCCGTAATCTTGACGAGTAGGGTTGTCGGCAGTCTACATTTGCACGCACGGCGGCTCAATACTGCGGGATTCCAAAGCAGGCTTTGCGGCATTGGTCCTGAGTGCGACGAAAAGTTACGTTGTGCGTTCTTCAGATTGGGCATCGATTCAACCCTATTCACTAAACAATAAAGCAATTTATATTCGCCTCATTATGTGTCGAGACTGGCTGCCTCAACCAGTGCGGCTATCCCCATGCCGCCGCCGACGCAGAGGGCGGCGATGCCCCGCCGCGCGTTGCGACGCCGCATCTCGTGCGTCAGGGTCACGAGGATCCGGCAGCCACTGGCGCCGATGGGATGACCCAGCGCGATGGCGCCGCCGTTGACGTTGACCCTGGACGTATCCAGGTCAAGCTGGCGCAGGACGCCCAGAACCTGGCCTGCGAACGCCTCGTTGATCTCAAAGAGGTCAACGTCTGCAGCCCGCAGCCCGTGCCGTTCCAGCAGTCCTCGAATCGCCTCGACCGGACCAAGGCCCATCAGCCCCGGTTCGATTCCAACCGTGTTGAAGCCGCGCAGGACGTGGTCGTAGCGAAGGCGCTGGTCGTCCGCCCAACGGCGGGAGGCGACGACCGCCAGCGCGGCGCCGTCGTTGATTCCTGAAGCATTCCCAGCCGTGACCGTTCCGCCGTCCTGAAAAACGGGCCTGAGCCCTGCGAGGTCTGCCAGGCTGGTCTCGCGCGGATGCTCATCGCGGCTGATCTCGACCGACCCGTTGGCCGCGGAGCCGGAGATCGGGGTGATCTCTTCGGCCAGCCGATGCCGAGCTGCCTGGTAGCGCCGCTGGCTCTCGAAGGCATACGCGTCCTGCTCGGCACGCGAGATTTCGAGCTCGGCGACTATTCGTTCGGCGGTACAGCCCATGTGAATGTGCTCGAAGCTGTCCACCAGACCGTCACGTTGCAGCGAGTCAACGGGGGATGCCGTCGGGTCGGGAGCGCCCTCGCGGTCGCGCGGTGTCAGAAATGGCGCGCCCGACATGCGCTCGACACCGCCGGCCAGAATCACGCGGCTCTGCCCCAGCCAGACCTGTTGCGCGGCCTGCTGCACCGCCTGCAATCCGCTGCCGCACACCTGGTTGACGGTATAGGCCGGTCGTTCGACTGGGATGCCGGCTCGGACCGCAATCTGGCGGGCCACGTTCATGCCCAGTCCAGCCTGCAGTGCGCATCCAATGATCGCCTGGTCGATCTGCTCCGGCTCAATGTGCGAGGTCCGCAGGAGGTCAACGGCGAGTTGGCGTCCAAGATCGGCGGCGCTCAATTCGGCAAATGCTCCGAGATACTTGCCGATCGGGCTTCGCCGGGCAGCCAGGATGACGGCCTCGGGCTGGTCAGACATGAACGGGCTCCGCTGCGAGGAGTTGCGCGCGGAGTGACTCAAAGACGGCCAGGCATTCGGGATTCACCAGTGACTCGCGGTTGGTCAATGGCTCTTCTCGCAGGATCCGCGTGACAGCCAACTCGGCCAGCTTGCCGTTGCGGGTGCGGGGCAGATCGGGCACGGCCAGGACGTGGCGAGGTACATGGCGGGGTGACGCCGACCTGCGAATGGCGTCCTGGATCGTTTCCCGCAGGGCTTCATCAAGCCTGTCCCGCGGGCGCATGACCACGAACAGCACGATCTCGTCGCGGCCTTCGCGCCTGACGGTCGTCGCCAGGCCCGCGACAACCTGCGGAATCGTCTCGATCGGGCGATAGATCTCAGCCGTTCCGATCCTGACGCCGCCCGGCATCAGGATTGCGTCGCTGCGTCCCAGAATGACGGTGCCGCCGCGCGGGGTAATCTCGATGTAGTCGCCGTGGCGCCAGATGCCTGGGTACATCTCGAAATAGGCGGCGCGATAGCGCTCGCCGTCGGGGTCGTTCCAGAACCGCACGGGCATCGAGGGGAAGGGGCGGCGGCAGACCAGTTCGCCCTGGCGGCCTACAAGTGAATCCCCGTTCTCGTCGAAGGCGGCGACATCCATGCCCAGGCCGAAACACTGGATTTCGCCCGCGTAGACCGGCAGCAGGGGATTGCCCAGTACAAAGCAGGAGACCAGGTCGGTGCCGCCGGAAATGGAAGCGAGGTGCAGGTTGTCGTTCACGTTGGCGTAGACCCAGCGGAAGGCGTCCGGCGATAGCGGGGAGCCGGTGGAGAGCATCGTGCGAAGCGTCGAGAGGTCGGCTATCTCGCAGGGCCGAATCCCGGCTCGCATGCAGGCTTCCACGAACGATGCGCTGGTACCGAAGACCGTGACGCCAAGCTCTTCGGCCAGGCGCCAGGCGGTTGTCAAATCGGGGTGGTTCAGGCTGCCCTCGTAGAGGACCAGCGTGCAGCCGGTGGCGAGGGCCGAGACCAGCCAGTTCCACATCATCCACCCGCAGGTGGTGAAGTAGACGATCGTGTCGTCGGACCGCAGGTCGGTGTGGAGTTGATGTTCCTTGCGGTGCTGGAGGAGCGAGCCGCCGGCGCCGTGGACCAGGCACTTCGGCGCGCCGGTCGTTCCCGAGGAGTACAGGATGTAAAGCGGGTGATTGAAGGGCAGCGGGGTGAACTCGGGCTCATGGGTTGTTGCCCGGTTGAGCAGGCCATTCCAGGTCAGCCAGCCGGGTGGCATCGGGGTCCCGGACCATTGAGCAAACGGAACCACGACGACATGTTGAATCGAGGGCGCCCCGGCGCTGAAATCCTGGATAGTGGCCAGGCATTCGAACCGGCGGCTGTTGTAGAAGTAGCGGTCGCTGGTGATCAATACGCGAGGCTCGATCTGCCCCAGACGATCCCGAGCGCCGGCGACTCCGAAGTCCGGTGAGCAGGCGCTCCAGATGGCGCCGATGCTGGCGCAGGCGAGGAAGGCGATCACGGTCTCGGGGCCGTTGACCAGGTAGCCCGCCACGCGGTCGCCCGGTTCGACGCCCAACTGACGCAGCGCGCTGGCACAGCGGCCGACCTCGCTGCGCAACTCGGCGTACGTCCGGCGATGGGTCTCGCCGGATTCGGTGCGATAGATCAGCGCGACTTTGTCGTCGTTGCGGCGGAGCATGTGTTCGGCGTAGTTGAGGGTCGCGCCGCGGAACCACTCGGTTCCGGGCATGCGGTCGGGACCCTTGATTTCGACGGGCGGGTCGGCGAAGCGGACACCGGCGAAGTCCGCGTAGAAGGACCAGAAGTCGGCGCTGTGTTCGACCGACCAGCGGTGAAGGGCGGCGTAGTCGGCGAAGCGCTGGCCGGTGTGGGTCTCGGCGGCGCGCCAGAAGCGGGCCATGGCGCAGCCGGATTGCCGGGCCTGGCTGGGGCGCCAAAGCGGCGTGTCAGCGGCGGCGGGCGACGGGTGCATTTTCAGCATGCGGCGGGCGACTCATGCGTGGGGATGATAGGGGGAACTGTCTCTCGCCAGCCCGCCCCCATAG